>NZ_BCBD01000018.1:0-51003 GCF_001320345.1 Pseudomonas sp. NBRC 111127
GTACTGGCTGCGGCATCGGCAGCCTTGTGGTAACCCGTCTGTTGCGCGGTCCCTGTGGGAGATCACACAGCCCTACGGGCTGCGCTGTCGCACAGAGAACTCGATTCGTAACCGCGACGCGGCCTGTGTGGGAGCGGGCGTGCCCGCGAAGCAGGCGACGCGGTGGCAGGCACCGGCTACGCCGGTGTTCGCGGGCACGCCCGCTCCCACAAAGCCCCCGCTAAATCAATAAGTTATGTACTGTTCTATGAGAGCTGGCTTGCCGGCGATGGGCTGCAAAGCAGCCCAATGGCTGCCACCAGGGCTTGACTGACGGGCATTACCCGGCTGCCGCGCTTACAGGAAGGTGAATACCTGCGCTGCCGGCAAGCGCGACTTGCCCAGGCCGGCATTGAAGTCGGCCTCACTGCGATAGCCCAGGCAGAGCATCACCACGCTGGTGAACCCCCGCTCGCGCAAGCCCAGTTCGGCATCCAGCAGCTTGCTGTCGAAACCTTCAATGGGCGTGGCATCCAGCCCCAGCGCCGCAGCACCCAGCAACGCCGTGCCCAGGGCCAGGTAGGTCTGTTTCTCCATCCAGTGCTGCACGTCCTTCAGATCGAAGCGGTGCAGGTCAACGTAGTGACGGCGGCTCTGGTTTTGCGCCGCGCGCGCCTGGTCGTCCCGGAAGCGCCCGTCGGCGGCCTCCTGGTCCAGCACGCTGTCCAGGTGCGCTTCCGTCATTTCGGTACGGGTGCAGAACACGATCACGTGCGAAGCATCGAGCAGCTTCGGTGTGTTGTAGGCGAAGCCCTGTGAGGTGCTCTTGGCCAGGCGGGCCTTGCCTTCGGCGCCGTCGGCGACGATGAAGTGCCAGGGCTGGGAATTGACCGAGGACGGGCTGTGGCGCAGTTGCTCGAGCAAGGCATCGACCGTGGCCTGGGGAATACGGCGTGAGGCATCGTAGGCTTTGGTGGTGTAACGGCGCTTGGCCAACGAGACGGTATCCATGCAACGACTCCAGGTATGAGCAGTGAATTTGCCGCTCATCTTATCTTTCCTGCAGAAAAGAAAAACCGGCACAATGCAGCAACACTTTCGGCCCTGGAGTGAAAATGCTGCGCATCGCAGACCTTGAGCTGTTCGCCCGTAGCAGCGTGCTGGGCAGCTTCACCGCCGCTGCCCACGAAGCGGGCTTGCTGCCTGGCCAGGTGGCTGCGGCCATCAAGCGCCTGGAGCGCGACCTGGACGTGCGTCTGTTCGCCCGCACTACCCGCAGCCTGCGCCTGACCGCAGAGGGCGAGCGCTACCTGCCGACCGCACTGAATGTGCTGGAGAGCCTGCGCCAGGGCCACGAAGACCTGCATGGCAACCCTGACACCCTGCGCGGTACGCTGCAGGTGTCGGCGCCCTCCGACATGGGCCGCAACATGCTGTTGCCATGGCTCAGCGCCTTCCGCCGCGAGCACCCGGCGTTGCAGGTGCGCTTCTTTCTCTCTGACCAGATCGCCGACCTCAACCGTGACCCGGTAGACGTGGCCATCCGCTATGGCCACAACCAGGACGCCAACTACATCGCCCTGCCGCTGGCTGCCTGGAACCGCCGGGTGCTGGTCGCCTCGCCCGACTACCTGGCCCGGCACGGCCGCCCACTCACCCCCGATGCGCTGCAGCAGCATGCATGCCTGTTGTACATGCAGCACAACCGGGTGTACGACAAATGGCAACTGGGCAACCGCACCGTGCAGGTGCGCGGACCGCTGGTCAGCGACGACGCCGACGTCATCCGCCGTTTGGCCGTACAGGGTGAAGGTATCGTGTACAAGTCGTGGCTGGACGTCAGCGCCAACATTGCCACCGGCGAACTGGAGGTCGTTCTCCCCGGACTGCTCGGCGAATCGACCCCGGTCACGCTGGTTTGCCCGCATCGCAAACAGCTCACCCCGGCGGTAACCCAACTGCACCTGTGGCTACGCGAGCGCTTCGAGGCGCTGCGTGAACCGGCACTGGCCAGCGGCTGCACAATTGTTCCAGACTGAACTCAACCGTTACGCTAGGTTGGCGTTTTGAATCGGCGGCATGCCCCCATGAGCAACTGGATAGACTTCAAGCAGGACGCCGACACCGGCATCGAGTCGGTGCGGGCGCATTTTGTCGGGCATGCCTACGACCCGCACTGGCACGACAGCTTTCTGGTGGGCGTCACCGAACAGGGGGTGCAGCAGTTCAATTGCCGTCGGGTGCGCCACCGCAGCACACCCGGGCAGGTGTTCTTGCTCGAGCCTGGCGATATCCACGATGGCCTGGCCCCCACCGAGGAAGGCTTCACCTACTCCACGTTGTACCTGGACCCGCTCTGGCTCGACCAGCAATTGCGGTCGCTGTTCGAGCACGCGCCGGGCGGCAGCCTGCCGAGCTTTGCCGACACCCTTTGCCATGACCAACGTTTGGCAAGCGCTACCGCCCTCGCCTTCCGCGCGGTTCACGACCAGGACTTGCGCATCGTCCGGCAAACCGCCACCGACGAACTGCTTGCCCGCCTGACCTGCCACCTGCACTGGCGCCGGCGCATCAACCCCGACCCGCGCCTGCCGCTGAGCGCGCAGCGCGCGCGGGACTACCTGCATGCCAACCTGGAACGTGACATCGGCCTCGACGACCTGGCCCAGGCCTGCGGCATCGACCGTTTTCGCCTCACCCGGGCGTTCAAGGCCGCCTTCGGCATTGCCCCGCATGCCTACCTCATCCAGCTGCGCCTGACCCGGGCGCGGCGGCTGCTCGCCCAAGGCCAGAGCTCGGCGCAAGTGGCCGTGGCCTTGGGCTTTGCCGACCAGAGCCATTTGGGCCGCTGGTTTCGCCGTGCCTACCAGCTGACGCCGGCCGACTACCGCAGGCGCTGCTCAAACCTTCCAGACTGAACCGCTTGGCAACAGCGAGCATGGGGCTTTGATGCTCTGGAGCGTTCCCATGTCTCAGTCGATGCTGCCCTTCATCCTGTTTGCTTTGGTCGCCAGCCTCAGCCCGGGGCCAACCAACCTGTTGATCCTGGCGCACGGCGCCCGCCTGGGCGTACGGGCCAGCCTGTTGCCGATCCTGGCGGCCTGCTGCACGGCAGCGACGATTGTGCTGCTGGTGGGCCTGGGGCTGGGCGAGCTGTTGCTGCGCCACCCACTGGCACAGCAACTGATGAGCTGGGCCGGAGCGCTGTGGTTGAGCGGGCTGGCGTGGAAAATGCTGCGCAGTGCCGGAGCACCGCTGCACGCGGGTACGGCGCAAGGCTTCAGCGCCCTCAGCGCCGCCTTGCTGCAGGCGGTCAACCCTAAAGTGTGGTTGATGGCCGTGGCGGTGGTGGGGGTGTTTGCCGCCCCCAGGTTACCGGTATGGCAGCTGGCGTTGGTGTTCTGCCTGGTTGCCCTGCCGTGCATGGGGGCATGGGCGGTACTGGGGGCAGGCAGCGCCCGCTGGTTGCAGGCGCCGCAGCGGTTACGGGTGTTCAACCAACTGTTGGCGGGGCTTTTGCTGATTTCAGCATGGGCGGCTGTGCTGGCCTGACGCCCTCCCACCGGTTTGGGCTGCCGCGCAGCCCATCGCAGGGCCTGACCGGTCAGTGCGGTAATGCCTCTCGCAAGCGCCGGGCGCTGGCCACGGCCAGCAACAACCCGACCACCGCCACACTGCCACCCACCAGGCCGATGTACGCCACATCCAGCCGGCTGCTGACAATGCTGCCCAGCAGGGCCCCACCCCCGATGCCGATGTTGTAGATACCCGAGAACAGCGCCATGGCCACGTCGGTCGCATCAGACGCCAGCTTCAAGGTCCTGGACTGCAACGCCAGGCTGAAGCTGAGGATCGCTACCCCCCACAACATGCTCAGCACCGCGAACACGTAAAAGTTGCCTGACAGTGGTAATAGCAACAGCAGGCACGCCGCCAACACCCCCATCGAGCCCAACAGGAAACCCTGCGGGAAGCGGTCGCTGTAGCGGCTGAACAACACTGAACCCAGTACCCCTGCCCCCCCGAACAGCAACAGCAACAGCGTGGTGCGCTCGCCGCCGATCTGCGCCACGTGCAGAGCGAATGGCTCGATATAGCTGTACGCGGTGAATTGCGCAGTAATCACCAGGGTCACCAGCAGGTAGGTGATGACCAGCGCCGGGCGCCTGAACAGGACCGGCAGGCTGCGTAACGACCCGGAGTTCTGACTGGGCAGCAGCGGCAATGACTTCATCAGGCACACCATGGTCGCCAGCGCTACCACGGCAATGCTGAGGAAGGTGATGCGCCAGCCCAGTGCCTCGCCCACCACACGCCCGAGCGGGATGCCAAGCACCATGGCCAGGGTGGTGCCGGTGGCCAGCAGGCCCAACGCCTTGGCCTGCTGCCCGGGCGGCGCCACGCGCACCGCCAGCGAAGCGGTAATGGCCCAGAACACTGCATGCGCCAGGGCAATGCCGATGCGACTGACCAGCAGCATGGCGAAGCTTTGCGACAGCCAGGACAACAAGTGGCTGACGATGAACACCATGAACACCAACAACAGCAAGCGCCGCCGTTCGATGTTGCGGGTCAGCAGCATCATCGGCAGAGACGCCAGCGCAACCACCCAGGCATAGATGGTCAGCATCAGGCCGACCTGGGCAGTGCTCATGTCGAAGCTGCCGCCAATGTCACTGAGCAGCGCCACCGGAACGAATTCGGTGGTATTGAAAATGAAGGCCGCCAGGGCCAAGGCGATGACGCTAAGCCAACTGCCGCTGCCCGTGCCGGGTGGCAGGTGGCTGGGTACAGGTCCGTTCATTGTAGAAAGAGAGTCTCCGTGAAAAAGCAACAGGTCGCGCGCCAGGGCCCCCGTTTACGGGGTTGCCGACGTACGCATTGTCATGAATAGGAATGCCGGCATGGTACGCGTCACACCCGGGGCCAACAACCGCAAGTCGGGCATAAGGAGTACCATGCCCACTTGAAGTGAAACACGTTGCAGCAAGGAGCCCGATCCACTCATGGACAAGCAGTACCCCCAGCAGCAATGGCAGCAGGCGGTCATCGCCTATGCCCAGGCCGTCAACGACTACGTCGCACAAGGCCGCGCCCAAGGCTGGGACAATCTTCAAGAGCCACAAGTGCCCGCGACCGACCACCTGCTCGACGCCTGGCTGGCAGCCTTACAGGCAGCCAACCGCCCGGGCTGCAGTGAGCAGCAACGCCAAGCCTTCCGCCAAGCCTGGCCGCCTGCCCACCAACCGCTGGTGCCGTTGCTCGATGAGCATGGCCAGGGCATCAGCAATGTCCTGCTGCTGGGCGACGGTAGCCTGCTGGCGCGCATCGGCATGCCGCACGAAAAAGGCCAGGTGCTGCGTATCGATCACCATGGGGTCACCCCGGTGATCGGCGTCGAGTACTTCGGCCGCTGCCCGGCCCGTCGCTACTTTGCCCTGGGCAATGCCGAAGGCGTCCGGGTGACCGCTGGCTGGGGCGGCCCACAGGTACAGCGCCTGGCCTGGCCGACCGGCCTGGAAGGGTTGCCGGCCGGCTACCCGTTCGAGCCGTTCGACCTGCCACCCGCGCCCACCGCATTGATCCCTTTCCCGGACGGCCAACGCGTGCTGCTGGTCAGTGCCGATGGCACCTTCGTGTTGGCCAGCGACGGCGCAACCCGCCTGCTGCCCCACCAGGCGCGGGTACTCGACGCCCTGGCCGAAGGCACCGAGCCGGAGGACATCAGCCTCGGGCTGAGCATGGAGCACGGCGCGGTGTCGGCCGATGGCCGCTGGGTCGTGGTGGGTGAGCAAAGCAGCCGGCACCTGGTGCTGGACGACCGGCTCAGGTTGGTGGCCGAGATTGGTCCCGGCAGCGAATACCCGCATTTCGCGCTGTTCAACCAGCGGGGTGACCAGTTGCTCCTCAACGCCTGTCACTTCTACAGCGGTGCCACGCTGGCGGTACGGGTAGCCGACCTGCCGGGGCTGCGCACCGATTACTACAGCCAGGACCCGCGCACCCCACTGGTGCAGGATGGCGCGCGTGTCTATGCCGGGGTGGCTCGCGCTGGCGAATACATCATCGGTGATGCCTACGGCTACCTGCGGGCCTTTGGCGAAGATGGCCAGGAGCATTGGCAGCACTACCTGGGCTCGACCATCAGCGCCATGGACATCAGCGCCGACGGGCGTACCCTGGTGGCCGCCAGCCATGCCGGGATTGTGGCGGAGATTGCCCTCGACAGCGGCCGGCCGGCGTGGCAGATCGGTACCGGCGCGCATGGGGAGGTGCGCCGGTGGCTGTTCTGGAAGGGCTGGGACAAACCGCTGGCCTGGTAGCCGAGCCTGCCCCGGCCAGCGCCGGCCCTTCGCGGCTTGCCCGCCCAGCGGCCGACGCAGGCCCCGATCAGGCCTGCAGCGTGGCCATGTCGATCACGAACCGGTATTTCACGTCACCGGCGATCATGCGCTCGTACGCCTGGTTGATATTGCGGATGTCCAGCATCTCGATATCGCAACGGATATCGTGTTCGGCGCAGAAGTCCAGCACTTCCTGGGTCTCGGCGATACCACCAATCAACGACCCCGCCAGCACCCGACGCTTCATGACCAGGTTGGCCGCATGCACGGCCGGGTCGATCGGCTCGATCAGGCCGACCAGAATGTGCACCCCGTCGAACTTCAGCGTTTCCAGGTACGGGTTCAGGTCGTGCTGCACCGGAATGGTATCGAGCAGGAAATCGAAACGGTCGGCCGCAGCGCGCATCTGCTCGGCATCGGTGGACACGATCACATGGTCGGCGCCCTGGCGCCGCGCTTCTTCGGCCTTGGCCTGGGAGCGGGTGAACAAGGTCACTTCTGCGCCCAGCGCCTTGGCCAGCTTGATGCCCATGTGGCCCAGCCCGCCCATGCCCAGGATGCCGACCTTGTGCCCTGGGCCGACACCGTGGTGCTTGAGCGGCGAATAGGTGGTGATACCGGCGCACAGGATCGGCGCGGCGCTGGACAGGTCCATGCCGGCCGGAATGCGCAGCACGAAGTGCTCGCTGACCACGATGCTGCTGGAGTAGCCGCCCATGGTGTTGCTGCCGTCGACCCGGTCCGGGGTGGCGTAGGTCATGGTCGGGCCCTGCTGGCAGTATTGCTCCAGGTCCTTGGCGCACGCCTCGCAGTGGCGGCAGGAGTCGACCATGCAACCCACGCCTACCAGGTCACCTACCTTGTAGGCGGTGACCTGTTCGCCCGTGGCGGTGACGCGGCCGATGATTTCGTGGCCAGGCATCAGCGGGTAGACGGCAATGCCCCATTCGTTGCGCGCCTGGTGGATGTCGGAGTGGCACACGCCACAGTACAGGATCTCGATGGCGACATCGTCCGGGCGCGGGCTGCGGCGCTCGAAGGTCATGGGCGCCAGGGGGCTGGTAGGGGTTTGGGCGGCGTAACCGATGGCGGTATACATGCTGGACCTCGCTGTAGAATGAAACGATTCAGTGGGGCAATTGTGCCCACCATTCGCCCTCGCGCCCACGGCTGATTCTCCGGCATGCATGCCTGATTCTCCGAACCTGCCTTTGTGCTACTGGCGCGATACCGTCAATCTGCGATCATTAGGCTGTCTGATCCTCTGCCCTGGTTCATCATGCAACTGACCCGCCACGTCGATGCCAATGCGCCCCTCTGCGCCCTGATCCGCTGCCTGGCCACGCGCCCGGGCTTCGTGCCTACGCACCTGCCACAGGTGCAAGTACTGAGCTGGGACCACTATGTCGCCAGCAGCCCGCAGATCTACGAGCCCAGCCTGATGATCCTGGCCCAGGGCAGCAAGCTGGCGCGCCTGGGTCCACGCACCCTTGAGTACGGTGCCGGCCACTACCTGGTGCAGGCGTTGTCGGTGCCCTTCATGTGTGAAACCTTCGCCACCCGCGAGGCGCCGTTGTTGGGCGTGGCGGTGGACATCGACCGTGGCGTGTTGGGTGAACTGGTACAAAGCATGGACCTGGCGCCAGACCCTGCCGTGCAGGCGCAAACACCGCAATCGATGACTTCCGCAGCACTGGATGCGCCCATGCGCGACAGTGTGGAGCGCCTGCTGCAGTGCCTGCAGGACCCACTGGATGCCAAAGTTCTGGGCCCGGCGAGGGTGCGTGAAGTACTCTACACCGCGCTGCGCGGCCCGCAGGCTGGGGTGTTGCGGGCGCTGGTGGAACAACAAGGGCACTTTGCCCGTATCGGCGCCGCCCTCGCCCACTTGCGCGAGCACTATAGCGAGCCCCTGAGCGTGGAGGCGCTCGCGGCGCGGGCCAACATGAGTGTTTCGACCTTTCACGAACACTTCAAGCGCTGCACCGACATGGCGCCCATGCAATACCTCAAACGCCTGCGGTTGCTCAAGGCCCAGCAAATGCTGATCGGCGAAGGCCTGGGTGTAGCCCAGACGGCGCACCGGGTGGGCTACCAGAGCACGTCGCAGTTCAGCCGCGAATACAAGCGCCAGTTCGAACGCAGCCCAGGGGATGAACTGCCTTACCAGAGCTTGCCGGTTTGACTGAAGGGCGGCGGGCAGTCACCAGGCGTGGCACTTGAGGGCGCCAGTGGCCATTGCGCCAACGGCCAGTAGGCGCCCTTGCGCGATTCATACAACGTGAAGTGCGGGGCGCCGAGGAAAAACGCCGGCGCACTGCCGGCCTCTGGCAAATCGCCGCGATAATCCCTGGCAAGCGTCAGGTGCGGGCGGTAGTCGCGCTTGTCAGCTTGCCCGGCAAAAGGCAGCAGCGCCTGCTGCAGGCCGTACACCAGGCGCATCAGCGCTGCTGGTACCTGCTGCGCCTCCAGTACCAGGGCGCTGGAGCGCTGCCACACCTGCAAGCGGTCAAGTGTCAACCGGGGTACCCTGCCCGGCAGCGCCAGTTGATCGACCGCCGCACAGATCGCCGGCACCAGGGCGGCATCCACATCGCCCAGGAACAGCAACGTGACATGAAAGTTGGCGGCCGGCACCGGTTTGCCGCTGCGCAGGTTCAGGCCGCGACGGAACTGGGCCAGAGCGCGGCGCTGGACATCGCTGACCGGCAAGGCGAAAAACAGCCGTTTGAACGGGCTGCCGCTGGGGCGTACATCATGGACCATGGTGACTCCTGGGCATGAAACGTTTGCGCACGACTGTAGGGCATTACACCAATGTCGGCCCACGGTTTCGTAACAATAAGTACAAACTGCCCACATGATTGTTTATGCTGGCGGGCTTATGCCATGGCGCATGGCCTTATTTTCGACAAGTAACCGTCCATGAAAATTGCACTCGTCCTCCTCTTCGTTCTCTCGATCGCGTACGTTCACCTGCGCGGTCGGGTCCGTCACAAGCTGACCCGCCAACTGGGCGATCACTCCAGCTTTCTGGCCCCGATCAACAGTTTTCTGTACCTGTTTTCAAAACACCCGGCCAAACCGTACCTGCCCGTCGAGGCCTTTCCCGAACTGAAACCGCTGCAGGAGCACTGGCAGGAAATTCGCGAAGAAGGCCGGCAACTGCTGCAGGTAGGCGAAATCAAGAAGTCCGACAACTACGACGACGTGGGCTTCAACTCGTTCTTCAAAACCGGCTGGAAGCGCTTTTACCTGAAGTGGTACGGCGAAAGCCACCCGTCGGCGATGGCCCTGTGCCCACGCACCACCGAACTGCTGCAAGGCATCGGCACGGTCAAGGCGGCCATGTTCGCCACCCTGCCACCGGGGGCCAAGCTGGTGCGCCACCGTGACCCGTATGCCGGCTCCTACCGCTACCACCTGGGCCTGGACACACCGAACGACGACGCCTGCTACATCGATGTAGACGGCGAGAAATACTCTTGGCGCGACGGTGAAGGGGTAGTTTTCGATGAAACCTACATCCACTACGCGGCCAACAATACCGAGCACAACCGCATCATTCTGTTCTGCGATGTCGAACGCCCGCTCAAGTACCGCTGGGCCAGCGCGTTCAACCGCTGGTTCAGCCGCAATGTCATGGCGGCTGCCGCAGCCCCCAACACCGCCGGAGACAAGACCGGCGGCATCAACCGGCTGTTCACCCGGATCTACAAGATCCGGGAACGCGGCAAGGCGCTGAAAAAGCGCAATCGCACGCGCTACTACCTGGAGAAGTGGGCGGTGGTGGCAGCGTTGCTGCTGGTGTTCATCTACATCTGAGCCCGTGTGTTGCCAGCGGCCTGTGCAGATGGTGCAGCCAAAGGCATGACTGGGCATGCACCAAAGTACAAGCCGCACGTTCGCCACGCTTCGACTAGCCTGAAAGCTCCATTCGCAACCACCCCAAGGTGACGACGATGAGCATGATGGACTGGGATGCCTACCGAAAGCAGTTGATGGCCGGCATCGGCGATCTGAAGCAACTTTCCCCCGACACCGTGGCCGGCTACATGACCGCCAGCGGCGCCGGGGCCAAAACCGGTCATCTGGACGCCAAGACCCGCGAACTGATCTCCCTGGCCGTGGCGGTAACCACCCGTTGCGACGGCTGTATCGCCGTGCATTCGCAGCAAGCGGTGAAGCATGGCGCCACCCGTGAGGAGATTGCCGAGGCGTTGGGTGTGGCGGTGGCGATGAACGCGGGTGCCGCGCTGGTCTACTCGGCCAGGGCCCTGGATGCAGTGGGCAAGGCCAACGGTTGAACCCGAACGGCGCCGCCCTTGCGCGACGGCGCCGTGCCCCGCAGACTGGGCGGCTCAACCCGCGCAGGAACCCGCATGATCCACATCCGCCCCATGACGGCCGAAGACTTCGAGCGCTTCTGGCCCACTTTCCAGGCCACTGTCCAGGCCTGCGAAACCTATGCCTACGACCCGGCCCTGAGCTTCGAACAGGCCCGCCACCTGTGGCTGGAGCTGCCTTTGCGCACCATGCTGGCCGAAGAAGAGGGTCAACTGCTGGGCTCGTACTACCTCAAGCCCAATGCGGCAGGACCCGGTGCGCATGTCGGCAATTGCGGCTACATGGTCTGCGCCCAAGCGCGCGGGCGCGGCGTGGCCAGATTGATGTGCGAGCACTCGCAGAAACTGGCGCGCCAGGAAGGCTTTCTGGCCCTGCAGTTCAACTCGGTGGTGGCCACCAATGAAGTGGCAGTCGCCCTGTGGCACAAGCTGGGGTTCGAAACGGTTGGCCGGCTGCCCAAGGCCTATCGCCATGCCCGGCTGGGGCTGGTGGACTGCCTGGTGATGTACAAGTGGCTGGCCGATGAGCCAGTGGCAGAGAAGCCGCCGCTGCTGATCGGGCGCAAGAATATCGAAGCCCGGGTTTCGCGGCGGCGTGGGCGCTGATCGTTCTTCACGATCTGCCTTGACGAAGGCACCGCCAGGTGCTCAGATGCGCGCCAGTTTCAGGTGCCCTACGCCGCCGCGCGCAGGGTGAAACGGGAAGCCGGTGCGTCGTGTTGATCACGACAAGTCCGGCGCTGCCCCCGCAACGGTAAGTGAGCGAACCCTTCGAGATACCACTGTGCTCAGGCATGGGAAGGTGAAGGTTTCATGCCCCTCGCAAGCCCGGAGACCGGCCTGAGGCTTCACTTGGCACCCCGCGGTGGGCGGGCGCAGGCCGGTATCCGTGCGCGCGCCTGCCTGTACGGAGCCCTCCTTTGCGTGTTTTCCACCGGGATCCATTCATTCCTGCAGCAGTGGAACGACATGTCCCGTATGTTCAAGCTTCACCCCCTGGCGGCCTGCCTGGCCGTCACGCTCCCGGCCCTGGCCGATGACCGCGGCCCGCAGCCCCTGGCATTGCCCTCCACGGCCATCACCGACACCCTCGACAGCCATGCCAGCGACTTGGCCACGCCGACCCAGGCCGGCTCGCGCCTGGGGCTCAGCGCCCTGGAAACGCCAGCCAGTACCAGCAGCATCAGCGCCGAGCAGATCCAGCAGCGCAACAACCTGACCGTGCAGGATGCCGTAACCCGCTCGCCAGGCATTACCTTCATCGGCTCCCCCGGCGACGGTGGCACCGGCCTGTCCGCCCGTGGCTTTGCCGGGCACGGCTCGGTCATGACCTTGTTCGATGGGGCCCGCCTGTTCACCGGAGCCGGCACCCAGACCTTCCCGGTCGACCCGTGGATGGTCGAACGTATCGATGTGCTTCGCGGCCCGGCATCGGTGCTCTACGGCGAAGGCGCCACCGGCGCGGTGGTCAACGTCATCCCGAAAAAACCGGTTGCCGGTACGGTGCGCAACCAGCTGCGGCTTGGGTATGGCAGCTGGGACCGCCAGCAACTCGGCCTGGACAGCGGTGGCATCCTCAGCGAGCGCCTGAGCTATCGCCTGACGCTGAACCAGCAAGCCGGCAATGGCTGGGTGGACCGCACCCTCTCACGCAGCCTGGCGCTCAGCGCGGCCCTGCGCTTCGATGCCAGTGACGACCTCAGCTTTACCCTGGCCCATGAGCGCGGTGCGGCGCAGCCTGCCAACTACTACGGGACGCCGCTGATCGACGGCCATTACCGCAGCAGCCTGCGCAAGAAAAACTACAACCTGCAGAACGACGTGCAGCGCTACCACGACCAGTGGACCCGCCTGACCACCGACTGGGCACTCAACGACCACCTCAGCGCCAGCAACCAGCTGTACTACATCAGTAGCCGCCGCCATTGGCGCAACGCCGAGCAGTATGAATGGGACGCCGGGCGCCAGCAGTTGCTGCGCGGCAGCTACCTGGAAATCAAGCACGACCAGGAGCAGTTCGGCGACCGCCAGACCTTCACCCTCGACCATTCGCTGTTCGGCCTGGCCAGCAGAACCGTGCTCGGCGCCGAGTACAACAAGGTGCGCTTCAACGTCGACAGCAACAGCCCCTACAACGACGTAGGCGGTGACTACATCGACCCGTGGCAGCCGCAGCCGGGCGTATTCCACAGCGGGTCGCCGCTGCGCCCGCAAAGCCTGTCCACCACCCATACCTTTGCCCTGTTCGGCGAAAACCGCCTGCAACTCACTGAGCGCCTCTCGCTGGTGACCGGGGTGCGCCGCGACCAGCACCACATCGACCGCGACAACCTGACCAATGCCAGCCGCAGCGACCGCAGCCTGCAAGGTGGCAACTGGCGTGCGGGGCTGGTGTATGCACTCAGTGACGCGCTGTCGCTGTATGGCCAGTACTCCACCAGCGAGGATGGAGTCAACAACCTGATAAGCCTCAGCCCCAACCAGATGCACTACGACCTCACCCAGGCGAAACAGACCGAGGTGGGCCTCAAGCAACGTTTCTGGGACGGGGATGGCGAATGGACCTTGGCGGCCTACCACATCGTCAAGCAGAAGCTGCTGGTAGACGACCCCCTCACGCACCAGCCCCAACAGGCTGGCCAGCAGACGTCGGATGGGCTGGAGGCAACCGTGGAACTGGCGCTGGCCCACCAGTGGCGGGTGTCTGCCAACGCAGCGCTGCTGCGCGCCCGGTATGACGCGTTTGACGAACAGGTGGGCGCAGCGGTGCAGGACCGTGCCGGCAACCGCCCGGCCAACGTGCCTCGGCGCACTGCCAACCTGTGGCTGAGCAAAGGTATTGGCCAGCAGATCGAGGTGGGGGTGGGCGCGCGCTATGTGGATGAACGTTACGCCGATAACGCCAATACCCAGAGCGCCCCAGGCTATACCGTGGTCGACGCCACGATCGGCTGGCAGGTTCTGCCGCAGGTGAAACTGGGGTTGCAGGTGAACAACCTGTTCGACCGCGAATATGTGCAGGCGGCGTTCAGCGGCCAGCAATGGCTGATGGGAACGCCACGCTCCTACTTTGCAACGCTGGACTACAGCTTCTGAAGTGAGCAGCCCGGGTTGGCGTAGCGCAGCTTCACCGCGACAAGCCAATCCGGCGCTGAGCAAAAAACCTACCCGTCCATGACCATATGGATATAACATAACATTTCATTCAGACTTTTTTTCACCAGCGACCCTCCATGACAAGCGCCAGCGCCAGCCCCACCCCCACCCAACTCAACCAGCGCCTGCAGAGCATCGACGCCCTGCGCGGTCTGGTAATCCTGTTCATGCTCCTGGACCACGTGCGCGAAACCTTCTTCCTGCACCGCCAGGTCAGCGACCCGATGGCCATCGATACCACCGAGCCGGCACTGTTCGCCAGCCGTACCCTGGCGCACCTGTGCGCGCCGGTGTTCGTGCTGCTGACCGGGCTCTCGGCCTGGCTGTATGGCGAAAAGCGCCAGGGCCGTGGCGATGTCGCGGCGTTCCTGTTCAAGCGCGGGCTGTTTCTGGTGGCGCTGGAGTTCACCCTGGTCAACTTTGCCTGGACGTTCCAGCTGCCGCCCACGGTGATCTACCTGCAGGTGATCTGGGCCATCGGCATCAGCATGCTCGCCCTGTCGTTGCTGGTGTGGCTGCCACGCCCGGCGCTGCTCGGCCTGAGTGCCGTCATCATTGCCGGGCATAACCTGCTCGACAGCCTGCACTTTGCCCCGGAGTCTGCCCTGCACGTGCCCTGGGCGATTCTGCATGACCGCGGCTGGCTGACGTTGTCCGACACGCTGCGGCTGCGCACGTCCTACCCGGTACTGCCGTGGATCGGGGTGATCGCCCTGGGCTACTGCCTTGGGCCATGGTTCGCCCGCGGCAGCCAGGCCGGGCCACGTCAGCGCTGCCTGCTGCTTGGCGGGCTGCTGGCGCTGCTGGGCTTTTTCGTGCTGCGCGTGTTCAACGGCTATGGCGAAGCCGCGTGGAGCAGCTACCCCACGTTCACACACACCCTGATGAGCTTCTTCAACCTCACCAAGTACCCGCCTTCGCTGTTGTTCCTGGCACTGACCCTGGGCTGCGGCCTGCTGTTGCTGCGCGCATTCGAGCGCGCCGGCCAGGCCCGCTGGATCAGCGCCCTGGCGGTGTTCGGTGCAGCGCCGATGTTCCTCTACCTGCTGCACCTGTATGTGCTGAAGCTGCTGTACCTGGCCTGCGTGGCGCTGTTCGGCAACAACCACGGCAGCTATTTCGGCTTCGACGGCGTCGCGGCGGTATGGTGCGTGGCGCTGTTGCTGGCGGCTTCGCTGTACCGGCCGGTGCACTGGTTCGCCCGGCTGAAACAGCGGCGGCGCGACATCCGCTGGCTGAAGTACTTCTGAAAAGCGTTTTCACCCGGCGGCGCGATGGTCTACCATGCGGGCCGCCGGTTTCCATCACGGAATCAATAGGGAATCCCCGGCCCGCCAACACGGGCCAAACGGAACTGCCCCCGCAACTGTAAGTGCCGAGCCTGCTCCATCGACGCCACTGGGTGTACTACCCGGGAAGGCCGGAGCCGGGCCGTGACGCACCAGTCAGGAGACCTGCCGGCCAACATTCACCAACCGGCGGGGTGCCCGGGATTGGCCATTGTGTTGCCTTTGCCGCTGGCAAGGGCGCGGCGATGTCTGTCCGTGCGTTCATTCCGTGAACTGTCCGATAGGAGATCGCCCAGCATGCTGCCCCGCTTCGCCACCCTGCTTGCCGGCCTCAGCCTCAGCGGCCTGGCCCAGGCCGCCGCCACCCAGTACCCGCTGACGGTGGACAATTGCGGTAAGCCGCAGACCTTTGCCCAGGCCCCGCAGCGCGCCGTGACCATCGGCCAGGCCGGCACCGAGATGCTCTATGCCCTGGGCCTGGGTGACAAGCTCGCGGCGAGCTCGCTGTGGTTCAACAATGTGTTGCCCGAATACCAGGCCGTGAACGCCACGGTACCGCGCCTGGCCGACAACGAACCCAGTTTCGAGGCGGTGGTTGGCCAACGCCCGCAACTGGTGGCCGTGCAGTTCGAGTGGATGGTCGGGCCGCAGGGTGTGGTCGGTACGCGCGAACAGTTCGCCGAACTGAACATCCCCACCTACCTGTTGCCCTCGGACTGTGAAGGCAAGGACAACCTGATCGGTGCCGACGGCACCCGCCTGCAGGCGTTCCAGGTCGACAGTATCTACAAGAGCGTCAGCCAGCTGGCGGAGATCTTCGATGTACAGGCGCGCGGCGTGGCCCTGAACGCCGAGCTCAAAGGCCGCCTGGACAGCGCCCGCGCGCAATTGGCCGGCAAGGACCTGTCGGGCACCTCGGCACTGTTCTGGTTCTCCAGCGCCAACCTGGTCATCGACCCTTACGTCGCGGGCCGCCAAGGCGTCGCCGACTTCATGCTGCGCACCCTGGGGGTGCGCAATGTGGTCGAGTCCAGCGAGGAGTGGCCCACCGTAGGTTGGGAAACCCTGGCCAGGGCCAACCCCACCTGGCTGATCATTGCCCGCATGGACCGCCGGCGTTTCCCCGCCGACGACTACCAGAAGAAACTGGCATTCCTGCGCAGCGACCCGGTAACGCGCAACATGGACGCGGTGAAGCACGACCGCATCATCATCCTCGACGCCGACGCCATGCAGGCGGGCATCCGCCTGTTCCGTGGTGTGCAGACGTTGGCGGCCGCTTTTGCCAGCGGTAAAGCCAGCCAGTGATCAGTCGACTGTCAGCCTGTATCGGCCTGGCCGTGGCCGCACTGCTGGCGGCCCTGCTCGCCGGCACAGCCATTGGCGAAACCGGCCTGGCACCGCGCGTGGTCGGCCAGGTGCTGGCCAACCAGCTGTGGCAAGCCGGTTATCCGGTCGACCCGATCGATGCCGGGATCATCTGGAACTATCGCCTGACCCGCACACTGGTTGCGGCGGCCTGCGGTGCCGGCCTGGCCACCTGCGGCGTGATCCTCCAGGCGCTGCTGCGCAATCCCCTGGCCGAGCCCTACCTGCTGGGGCTGTCCGCCGGCGCTTCGACCGGTGCCGTACTGGTTGGCCTGCTGGGCCTGGGCAGCCTGGCTTTGAGCATGTCGGCCGGCGCCTTCATCGGTGCCCTGGCGGCCTTTGCCCTGGTGCTGGTGCTGGCCCGCGCGGCAGGCCCTGGCAGCAATAACGCCCAGGTGATTCTGGCCGGTATCGCCGGGTCGCAACTGTTCAATGCCCTGACGGCATTCCTGATCACCAAGTCGGCCACCGCCGAGCAGGCACGGGGCATCCTGTTCTGGCTGCTGGGCAACCTCAGTGGCGTGCGCTGGCCCGCAGTATGGCTGGCCGTGCCAGTGGCACTGTTCGGCTTGCTGGTGTGCCTGTGGCATCGCCGCGCGCTGGATGCCTTCACCTTCGGCGCCGACTCGGCAGCTTCGCTGGGCATACCGGTGCGGCGCACCCAGTTACTGCTGATCAGTTGCGCGGCGCTGGTAACGGCCGTGATGGTGTCCATCGTCGGCGCCATCGGTTTCGTCGGGCTGGTCATTCCACACGCCCTGCGCCTGCTGCTCGGCCCCGGACACAGCCGCTTGCTGCCTGCCAGTGCATTGGGCGGGGCACTGTTTCTGATTGCCGCCGACATCCTCTCGCGCACGCTGATCAGCGGCCAGGTCATACCGGTGGGCGTGGTCACCGCGCTGCTTGGCGCGCCTGTCTTCGCGCTGATACTGGTCAGCCGCCGGGGGCGCCCATGACGGTCATGGCTGCATTCCAACTGGCGCCGCTGAGCTGCCAGGATCTCGGCCTGCAACTGGCCGGCAAACGGGTGCTGCACGACATCCACCTCAACCTGGTGGCGGGTGAAACACTCGCGATCGTCGGCCCCAACGGCTCAGGCAAGTCTTCGCTGCTGAAGGTGCTGGCCGGCCTGCGCCCGCCGGCCTGCGGCAGCGTGCAGTTGATGGGCGAGCCACTGGCAGGCATGCCTCGCCGGCGCGTGGCCCAATGCCTGGCACTGGTTGAACAGCAGGCCGACACCCTCGATGCAATCAATGTGTTCGACGCGGTCGCCTTGGGCCGCACGCCGTGGCTGTCAGCCATTGCGCCGTTCTCCAGTGCGGACCGGGCGATTGTCGAGCAGGCACTGGCCGACCTCGACGCCTTGCACCTGCGCGCTCGCCTTTGGGGTTCGTTGTCCGGTGGCGAGCGCCAGCGCGTGCATATCGCCCGCGCCCTGGCCCAACGGCCGCAGGTGCTGCTGCTCGACGAACCGACCAACCACCTGGACATCCAGCACCAACTGAGCCTGCTGCAACAGGTACAAGCCCTGCAGGTGACCACCCTGGTGGCCCTGCACGACCTCAACCAGGCGCTGACCTGCGACCGCGTTGCAGTGCTCGACAAAGGCCGGCTGGTCGCCCTCGGCACGCCGTTCGAGGTACTGACCCCCGAGTGCCTGCTGCACACCTTTGGTGTTCATGGCCATTACCTCACCGACCCCTGGGACGGCACACGCATCCTGCGCTTTCGCGCCCCCTGAGCTACCGGCAGAAGCCTGGGTAGCCCAGGCGCCTGGCCTGCTCAGCCCAAGCGCAGTTGCATGTGCGTGGTTTGCCAGACCGGGTCTGGCTCCACGTCCACGACAGCGAAGCCTTGCCGCTCCCAGAACGTGATGGCCCCCGGCAGGAATGGGTGGGTATGCAGGTAGAGGCAACCGATGCCAGCCTGCAGCGCCTGCTGGCGCAAGGCGCCGAACAACGCGGCGGCAAGCCCGCGCCTGCGGTACGCCGGCAGCACGAACAGGCGCACCACTTCAACTACCCGCTCGCCAGCATAATCAAGCTGGCTGAAACGGTGGTCGTAGGGCAGGTAGCCGATCACCCCGACCAGGCGCTCATCAACCCGGGCTTCCAGGAAGCAGCCCTCGCCTTCAAGGTAGGTTTCGCTGAAATGCGCCAGGTCCCGGGGCAACGGTGCATTGGCCAGCGCCGGAAACAGCTCGCGGCGCGCGCTGTCGACAAACGCCAGCACTTGGCCAATGGCATCGCGGGTAACAGGTTGCAACGTCCAGTTCGGCATAAGGTTCAAGCCTGAGTGTTGGGTGCACGGTTCTAACCCAGCCGGCCGTACAAGGCAAATCGCAGGGCTCGTCGCGGCAGGGCTGACCTCGCTATAATCGGCAGCCTTCACTGCCCGACCAGGCCACGCCATGCCTCGCATCCAGAAGTTGCTGTTGCCGCTGTTGCTGATTGCTGCCGTTACCGCCTGCGACCAGAAGCCCTCCCGTGAAGAGCAGATTCTTGCCCAGCTGCCGCTGCAGGATGCCTACGACCACAACATCGAACGCATGGCCGGGCTGCTGGCCCGTCAGCACCCACGGCTGGCGCGTGCCACCATTGAAGATGTGCTGCGCAAGCACCTGACGGTAGAAGACCAGCGCCAGGACCTGTTCCGCCTCTACAGCAAACAGCATTTCAGTGACGCCGAGTTCGCCACCATTGTCGCTGCCACCCAGGACCCGGCCAAGGCCCGTGCCCTGGAAGACACCGATGCTGGCCGGCAACTGAGCGACAAACTCACCGGCCTGATGCGTGAAACCGCCCGCGACCCCAAGGTGCAAGCATTGGCCGAGCAGCGCATGCAGCAGGTGCAAGACGAACTGAACGCCTTGGACAAGGCAGGTTCATGAGCGCGACCGGCACGGTCGCTTCCGTTTCGTAGCCCTATTCGAACACTCGAGGTCAGGATTGCCACACGCCAAGCACGGACTGCGCCTGGATCTACGCACACTCATTCTGGTGCTGTGCGCCCTTACTGCCGTGGTCATGCTGTGCGCCAGCTATTTCGCCAGCTACCGGGTGCAGCGCCAATTGCTGATCGACCACGCGCTGGAAGCCAACCGGGTGTATGCGGCCAAGCTGGCCAGCATCACCGATGCATTCATCGGTAGTGCCTTGCAGCAACTGGCGTTCAGCGCCAGCGAGCAAGGCCGGCAACTGGACGATCCCGCCGCCTTGCAGCGCGAAACCGACCGCGTGCTGGGCCAGAGCATGGCGTTCAATTCCACGTTCGTGATCGATGCCAATGGCGTGCTGCTGGCGATATCCCCCGCCCCGCTACGCCACATGGTCGGCACCCGGATGCAATCGCCCGGTGTGCAGGAGGCATTGCAGGAACGCCGCGCGCTGGTGTCGACACCCTACCTGTCGGCGGCCAACAACCTGGTGGTGGCGCTGACGCAACCGGTCGTCGACGCCAACGGCCGCTACCTGGGGTATGTCGGTGGCAGCCTTTACCTGCGGGAACGCAACATCCTCAACCGCCTGCTCGGCGAGCACTTCTACAAGGACGGTTCGTACCTGTATGTGGTCGACCGCAATCGCCGGTTGCTCTACCACCCCGACAGCCAGCGGGTGGGTACCGTCGTGCAGGGCAATGAGCTGATCGACCAACTGACCACCCTGGGCAACGGCACCCGCCAGCTGACCAACAGCCAAGGTGTGGAGATGGTCGCCGGCTTCGCCACCGTGCCCAGCGCCGGCTGGGGCGTGGTGGCACAGCAGCCACTGGCACAAACCATGATGCCGCTCAGCCGCCTGGTGCTGAACGTGGTCGGTACTTCCGCGCCGCTGGCCCTGATAGGCTGCTTGCTGCTGTGGTGGCTGGCCCTGACCATCGCCCGCCCACTGTGGCAACTGGCTGCAGGTGCCCGCTCGATGGACCGCCCCGGCACCGCTGAGCGCTTGCATCGCGTGCGGGCCTGGTACTTCGAGGCCGCAGAGCTCAAGCGCGCCTTGCTGTTCGGCTTGAACTTGCTGCAGGCGCGCATCGGCAGGCTCAACCGCGATGCCCAGACCGACCCCCTGACAGGCCTGGGCAACCGCCGCAGCCTGGAGCTCAACCTGTCGCTGCTGGAAGCCGAAGGCCGGGCATTTGCAGCCATCGTGCTGGATATCGACCACTTCAAGCAGGTCAACGACAAGCATGGGCATGTGGTCGGTGACCAGGTGCTGCAGCGGCTGGCCGAGCTGATGCGCCGCTGTTGCCGCGAGGGTGACCTGCTTTGCCGCACCGGCGGTGAAGAGTTTCTCATGCTGCTGCCTGGGGCCAGCCTGGAGGTGGCCGCCGCGGTCGCTGAGCGCCTGCGGGTGACGGTGCAGGAAACGCCGATCCAGCCGGTGGGCGCGGTGACCCTGTCACTGGGGGTGGCCCACTGGAGCGGCGAGCCGGGGCGCGAGCCGGAAACCGTGCTGAGCGAGGCTGACCTGGCGCTGTACCGGGCCAAGCAGGAAGGGCGCAATCGCGTCGCTGTCGCCTGATTGCCTGGCGCCCGCTGCGCTGCCGGGCACACGCCGTGTCGATGGCGGTTGATTCAGGTATCCCGAGGTCGTCCTCGACAAAGCGCCTTGCGCTGCCCGGTTATCTACTGGCAGGCATAACAATGATGGCGCGGCCAGACCGCATCACGTTCATCATGCCTGCCAATGGAATCGGAGAGCACCCGCATGTCCGCACCTCATGAGGTATCCCCCGCCACCCTGCGCAGGGTGATCGCCGCCTCGGCCATCGGCAACTTCGTCGAATGGTTCGACTTTGCCGTGTACGGCTTTCTCGCCACGCTGATCGCCAGCCAGTTCTTTGCCAGCGAAGATTCCAGCGTCGCCTTGCTCAAGACCTTTGCCGTGTTCGCGGTGGCCTTCGCCTTGCGCCCCCTGGGCGGTATCGTGTTCGGCGCCCTCGGCGATCGGCTGGGGCGCAAGCGCATCCTCTCGCTGACCATCTTGCTGATGGCCGGCTCCACCACCCTGATCGGCCTGCTGCCGACCTACGCCAGCATCGGCCTGGCCGCGCCGGTATTGCTGACCTTGGCGCGCTGCCTGCAGGGGTTTTCTGCCGGTGGCGAATACGCCGGGGCCTGCGCCTACCTGATGGAACACGCGCCCAACGACAAGCGGGCTTTCTACGGCAGCTTCGTACCGGTTTCGACCTTTTCCGCGTTCGCCTGTGCGGCGGTGGTCGCCTATAGCCTGGAAGCCAGCCTGTCCAGCGAAGCCATGGCTGCCTGGGGCTGGCGCATTCCGTTCCTGATCGCCGCGCCACTGGGCCTGGTCGGCCTGTACCTGCGCTGGCGCATGGAAGAAACCCCGGCATTCCGGGAAGCCGTGGCCCAGGGCAAGGAGCACGAGCATTCGCCACTCAAGGAAACCCTGCGCCACCACGGCCGGGCCATTCGCAACCTGGGGGCGTTCATTTCGCTGACGGCGTTGTCGTTCTACATGTTCACCACCTACTTCGCCACCTACCTGCAACTGGTCGGCAACCTGACCCGGGCGCAGTCGCTGCTGGTCACCACCGTAGCCCTGCTGTTCGCCGCCATCGGCTGCCCGCTGGCGGGGGCGCTGTCGGACCGGTTCGGGCGGCGCAAGACCATCGGCTTCACCTGCCTGTGGGTGATGCTGTGCGTGTTCCCGGCCTACTGGCTGGCCAGCTCCGGCTCGATGCCGGGGGCCCTGCTGGGGGTGATTCTGCTGGCGGTCGGGGCGCTGTGCAGCGGGGTGGTGACAGCGGCATTGCTGTCGGAGAGCTTCCCGACCCGGACCCGCTACACCGCTTCGGCCATTACCTACAACGTGGCCTATACGCTGTTCGGTGGCACCGCGCCGCTGGTCGCGACCTGGCTGATCGGGCAGACCGGCAGCAGCCTGGCGCCGGCGTTCTACCTGGTGGTGATTGCGTTGGTGGCTTTGCTCGGCGGGCTGGCGTTGCCGGAAACGTCCCGGATATCGCTGCATGATGAACCCAACGCCGAGGGTGTAGGCCAAGGCGTTCAAGGCTCGGTTTGAGATCCTGGGGCTGCCGTGCAGCCCATCGCGACACAAAGCCGCGTGTGTCTTGAGAGGGGATTAGAGTCTGGAGTGAGAGCGGCGAATGACAAGCTGGATGCCGCAGGTGCCTAGAGCCCGCTCCCACAACGAATCGCGCAGGCTGTCGCGCAAGCTTCAAACCCAGTGCAGTACCTGTGGGAGCGGGCATGCCCGCGAACACCGGCGCAGCCGGTGCCAGATACCGCGTTGCCTGCTTGGCGGGCAAGCCCGCTCCTACAACGAATCGCGCAGGCTTTTCAAAATTTGAGAAAGACAGCTGCTCCTGCAAGTACGGCGGCAACTCCAAGCCAGCGCAGGCCCTGTGGGAGCGGGCGTGCCCGCGAACACCGGCGCAGCCGGTGCCAGACACCGCGTCGCCTGCTTCGCGGGCTTGCCCGCTCCCACAGGTTGAATCGCGCAGGCTTCAAATTTTGAGAAAGACAGTTGCTCCTGCAAGTACGGCGGCAACTCCAAGCCAGCGCACCTCACCCTGTGGGAGCGGGCATGCCCGCGAACACCGGCGCAGCCGGTGCCAGACACCGCGTTGCCTGCTTCGCGGGCAAGCCCGCTCCTACAACGAATCGCGCATGCTTTTCAAAATTTGAGAAAGACAGCTGCTCCTGCAAGTACGGCGGCAACTCCAAGCCAGCGCACCTCACCCTGTGGGAGCGGGCGTGCCCGCGAACACCGGCAAAGCCGGTGCCAGACACCGCGTCGCCTGCTTCGCGGGCTTGCCCGCTCCCACAGGTGAATCGCGCAGGCTTTTCAAATTTTGAGAAAGACAGTTACTCCCACCAGGCACACCCTGCAGGGTGGAGGTGTGCCGCGATGGGCCGCCCCAGCGGCCCCAGGGCTTTACCCCTCCTGCGCCTCTTCGCGTCGATAAGCCCATTGGTACAACGCCGGCAATACCAGCAAGGTCAAGGCGGTCGAAGACAGAATTCCGCCAATCACCACGGTCGCCAATGGCCGCTGCACCTCAGCCCCGGTGCCCGTCGCCAAGGCCATGGGAATGAAGCCCAGTGACGCCACCAGCGCCGTCATCAGTACCGGGCGCAAACGGGTCAGCGCGCCCTCCTCGACCGCCGCCCGCAGCGTTCGCCCCTGCTCACGCAAGCCGCGGATGAAGGCAATCATCACCAGGCCATTGAGCACGGCCACCCCCGACAGGGCAATGAAGCCCACGCCAGCGGAAATCGACAAGGGAATGTCGCGCAACCACAGGGCCAGGACGCCCCCTGTGAGGGCGAACGGAATTCCAGTGAACACCAGCAGGCCATCCCTGAGGTTGTTGAACATCATCAACAGCAACGCCATGACCAGCAGCAAGGCCACTGGCACCACCACTTGCAGGCGCTCGGCCGCCGATTGCAGCTGTTCGAACTGGCCACCCCAGCGTGTCCAGTACCCAGGCGGTATCGGCACCTGGCCGCGCAATACCTGCTCGGCCTCCTGCACGAACGAGCCCAGGTCGCGCCCCCGCACGTTGGCGCTGACCACCACCACCCGCTTGCCGTCTTCGCGGCTGACCTGGTTCGGCCCCAGTTGCAGGTCAAGGGTGGCCACCTGCGACAGCGGGATGAAGCCGATCTGCCCGGTGCCCGCAGCCCCACTGGCCGGCACCGGGATCAGCAGGCTGGCCAGCCCATCCACGTCGGTACGCAAGGTTTCCGACAGGCGCACCACCATATCGAACCGCCGGTCACCTTCATACAAGGTACCCGCCTTGCGGCCGCCCACCGCGGTGGCGATGGCATCCTGCACATCGCCCACGTTCAGGCCATGGCGGGCGGCCTTGTCGCGGTCGATGTCGATGGTCAGCACCGGCAGGCCCGTGGTCTGCTCGACCTTCACCTCGGACGCACCGGGTACGCCCTGCAGGCTGCCGGCGATCTGTGCGGCAGTACGGTTGAGCACCTGCATGTCGTCACCGAACAGCTTCACCGCCACATCACTGCGAACACCGGAAATCAGCTCGTTGAAACGCAACTGGATCGGCTGAGACAACTCATAATTGCTGCCGGGAACACTGGCGGCGGCACGTTGCACGTCGGCGATCAGCGCCTCGCGTGACTTACCGGGGTCGACCCATTGCTCGCGCGGGCGCAGCATCACATAGGCATCGGAAATATTCGGCGGCATCGGGTCGGCAGCGATCTCGGCGGTACCGGTACGGGCAAACACCCGCTCCACCTCGGGCACCTGGGCGATGATGGCCTGCTCCAGGCGCTGCTGCATGTCCACCGATTGCGACAGGCTGGTGCCCGGCACACGCAGGGCCTGCAGGGCAAAATCACCCTCGCTGAGGCTGGGGATGAATTCACTGCCCATGCGGCTGGCCATTACCCCGGACAACAGCACCAAGGCCGCTGCCCCGGCAAAAGCACGCCGGCGCCGGCCCAGCACCCAGGCCAGCACCGGCGCATAACGCTGCCGCGCCGTGCGCATTACCAGGCCCTCTTCTTCCTTGACCTTGCCGGTGACGAACAGGGCGATCGCAGCGGGTACGAAGGTCACCGAAAGGAGCATCGCGCCAAGCAGGGCGATGACCACGGTGAAGGCCATGGGGTGGAACATCTTGCCTTCGACCCCGGTCAGGGCGAAGATCGGCAGGTACACCACCATGATGATCAACTGCCCGTAGATCAGTGGCCGCCGTGCTTCGCGGGCGGCGGCAAACACCTCGTGCAAGCGCTCGCTGCGCGTCAGCATGCGGCCATGCCGTTGCTGGGCATGCGCCAGTCGGCGGATGGCGTTTTCCACGATCACCACCGCGCCGTCGACAATGATGCCGAAATCCAGCGCGCCCAGGCTCATCAGGTTGGCGCTGACCTTGTTGGCGAACATGCCCGTGAAGGTGAACAGCATCGACAACGGAATGACCATGGCGGTGATCAGTGCCGCGCGAATGTTCCCCAGGAACAGGAACAGCACGGCGATCACCAGAATGGCCCCCTCGATCAGGTTCTTCTTCACCGTGGCGATGGCCTTTTCCACCAGGTTGGTGCGGTCGTACACGGTCACCGCCGACACCCCTTCGGGCAGGCTGCGGTTGATCTCCACCAGCTTGGCAGCCACTGCCTGGGATACCGTGCGGCTGTTTTCGCCGATCAACATGAATACCGTGCCCAGCACCACCTCGCGACCGTTTTCGGTCGCCGCCCCCGAGCGTAACGCTTCGCCAAGGCCTACCTGGGCAACGTGGCTGACGCGGATCGGGGTGCCGTCCACGCTGGAGATGACGATGTTGGCGATATCATCGGCCGAGGCCACCTGCCCAGGCGCGCGGATCAGCAACTGCTCGCCGTTACGTTCGATGTAACCCGCGCCGACGTTGGCGTTGTTACGCTCCAGCGCCGCGACCAGGTCGTTGAGGGTGAGCTTGTAGGCCGCCAGGCGCTTGGGGTCCGGCGCAATCAGGTACTGCTTGGCGTGCCCGCCAATGCTGTTGACCTCTGCCACCCCGGGCACGTTGCGCAACTGCGGCTTGATGATCCAGTCCTGGATCACGCGCAGGTCGGTTGCGCTGTAGGGGGTGCCGTCTTCCTTCAGGGCCCCCTCTTCGGCTTCCACCGTCCACAGAAAAATCTCCCCCAGCCCGGTGGAGATCGGCCCCATGCCAGCCTCGATGCCCTCGGGCAGTTGCTCGCGCGCCACTTGCAGGCGCTCGTTGACCAACTGGCGGGCGAAGAACAGGTCGGTGCCGTCCTCGAAGATCACCGTGACCTGTGACAACCCCGAGCGCGACAGCGAGCGCGTCTGCTTGAGCCCGGGCAGGCCGGCCATGGCGGTTTCGATGGCGAAGGTGATGCGCTGCTCGGTCTCCAGAGGCGAGTAACCGGGTGCGGCCGTGTTGATTTGCACCTGGACGTTGGTGATATCCGGTACGGCGTCGATCGGCAACTGCCGGTAGCTGTGAATGCCCACCGCGGCCATCAGGACCACAGCCAGCATCACCACCAGGCGCTGCTCGATGGCAAATTGGATCAGGCGTTCGAACATGCAGGCGTACCCCTGGTCAATGGCTGTGCTCGGCCGAGCCTTTGCCCAGCTCCGACTTGAGAACGAAGCTGCCGGCGGCAGCCACCTGGGTTCCGGCGGCCAGGCCGCTGGTGATTTCCACCTGCCCGGCATCGCGACGGCCGGTGGTTACGGGTCGGGCCTCGAAGCCCTGCTCGGTACGGGCAAATACCACGGTCTGCGCGTCCAGGCTTTGCAGGGCGATTTCAGGCACCACTACCGCAGCCTCGAAACGTTCGATGCTGACCGCAACATTGACGAACAAACCGGGGCGCCAGGCGCCGTCAGGGTTGGCCAGGCTGGCACGGACGGTGGCGGCACGGTTCTGCTCGCCGAGCAGGCTGCCAACGTAATTGACCTTGCCTTCGACCTGGGCCCCCAGGTCTGGCGCGCTGACCATGACCGTACGGCCGGTGCGTACCTTGTCCAACTCACGCGGTGCCACGGCAAAAGTCGCCCACACCCGGCTCAGGTCAGACAGGGTGAAGGCGTTGCTGGTCGCGTCGACCACCTCACCCACGCTCAGGTGTTTCTCCACGACCACGGCGTCGAACGGTGCGCGCAGTTCATAGCGGTTGCCGGCACCTGCCGGCCCTACCGCCGCGACCTTCTGCCGGGCATTGGCCAAGGCGATTTCGGCCTCCTGCAGCGCCTGGCGCGCCTGCAGGTAATCCTGCTCGGCGCTGATGCGCTCCTGCCACAGCTGTTGTTCGCGGCGCAAGGTCAGGCGCGCCAGCTCAAGGCGGCGTTGGGCAGCCTGCTGCTCGCTGCGCAGGTCAGATATCTGCTGGCTGGCGATTACCGCCAGCACCTGCCCGCGCTTGACCGCCTGGCCCAATTCGGCCTGGACTGCCTCGACCACACCCGGCACCCGCGGTACCACGTGGGCGGTGCGGTCCTCGTCAAAACGGATTTCACCGGGGAAGTTTATGGCTGTACCCAGCGCGCGCGGCCCGGCAGCAACCAACTGCACCCCGGCAGCTTCGATCTGGGCGATGGACAGGTGCACCTGCCCTTGTTCATCGTCGTGCTCTGTTTCTGCATGGCCTTCGGCGGCGTCCGCCTCGCCATGCTCATGGCTGTCTTCAGCTGGCTGGGCAGTGGCTGCCTGGCCGAGCGTACCGGTCCAGGCCAGGCCACCGAGGCCTAACGCGGCCAGGGTGGCTGCCAGTAGGGCCAACTTACGTGGGTTAGTCATTGCTGCTCCTGCTGATCATTGGGTTGCCCAGGTCATCGAGGTCGCCGTAGATACGCTCGACCCGCGCGCGTGCATCGGCCGCCGTGGCCAGGGCCTCGAGGTACAGGCCACGGGCCTCGATCAGCGTGCGCTGGGCATCGAGTACATCGAGAAAAGCGAACTTGCCCATTTCGAAACCACGGGTGGCGGTGTCCACGGCTTGCTGTGCAGCCGGCAGGATGGTGCGGTCGTAGGCCGCCACCTCCTGCATGGCCGTGGCCCATTGGTCGACGGCGCTGCGGGTTTCGCTGCGCAAGCGCAGGGCCACGGCATTGCGCAAGTCACGCGCCTGGTCGGCACGGCGCGCAGCCGCCAGCACGTTGCCCTGGTTACGGTCGAACAACGGCAGCGGCATGGACAGGCCAACCACGTTCACCCGCTCGCGCTCTTCGCGGCTGTACTGGCTGCCAAGGCTGACGGTGAGGTTGGGAATGCGCTGAGCCTTTTCCGTGCCCAACGCCGCATCGCCACGCTCGACCTGGGCGGCGGCCAGGCGCCACTCGACCGTTTGCTCGACGCGGGCGAGCAAGGTGTCAGTACTGGGCGCGGCCCCAGGCGAAAGGTTGGCCGCCTGCAAGCTGTCGAAGCTGGCCAGCGGGCTGCCAGTCAAACGCGCCAGGGCCTGGTAGGCCACGCTACGCTGGGTTTGCGCGCGGCGCAGTTGGGCCTCGGCCTGGGCCAGTTGCACCTGGGCGCGGGTGGCCTCCACGGGCGATGACTGGCCGGCAGTGACCCGCCCCTGCACCACCCGCAAGCCGCGGGCGGTCAAGGCCTGGGATTGCTGCGCCAGCTCCAGCGCGGTCTGTGCCCGCAAGGCGGCATGGAACGCCTGGACCACATCGGCACGCAGGCCATTGCGCTGGCGTTCCAGGTCAAGCTGGGCGATCGCCTGACCGACGCCGGCCGCGGCGATGCGTGCAGCGCGCTTGCCGCCCAGTTCCAGCGGCTGGCTGAGGGTGATGGTGGTGGTGCTGGTGTCCCGGCGCGTGTCCTCCACCTCCCACGCCAGCTCGGGGTTGGGCAGTAACCCGGCCTGGCGCCGCTCGCCGTCGGCAATGCCGATTTCGCGGCTGGTGGCAGCCAGTTCCGGGTTCTGGGCAAAAGCGGCGGCCAGCGCCTGGGGCAAGCTCAAGCGCTGGCTGGCGTGGGCGCTCGTGGCGCCAACCAGCAGCAGGCAGAGCAAGGCGAACTTGCGGGGGATGAGCACGGAACAGGTCCTCGTCGACGAAGGGTGGCGAGGGACTGTAGAGAGGGCTGGTTATCGGGGTGGTGGCATGAAAATTACAATTCTGTAAGGCGTGCAGCCTGTACACCAGCGCGCCTTGGCGGCGAACGCGGTTCGATAATCGCCCACTTTCCCAGCACGGCGGCTCCCCTCAATTGACGGAACTAACCAGTCAGTACAAAACTAGGCAGATCCAACAACAACAAAGCGAAGCCCGTCATGACGCCCCTCATTCTCGTGCTCAACGGCCCCAACCTGAACATGCTGGGCACCCGAGAGCCGGCCCAGTATGGTTACGAAACCCTTGCCGACCTTGGCCAACACTGCGCCGACACTGCCAATGCCCACGGCCTGGAAGTCGAATTCCGGCAAACCAACCATGAAGGTGAACTGATCGACTGGATCCACGCCGCGCGCAATCGCTGCGCCGGTATCGTGATCAATCCAGGTGCCTGGACCCACACCTCGGTAGCCATTCGCGATGCGCTGGTGGCCAGCGAAGTACCGGTCATCGAAGTGCACCTGTCCAACGTGCACAAACGTGAACCGTTCCGCCACGTGTCGTTCGTTTCGTCGATCGCGGTCGGCGTCATCTGCGGCCTGGGAAGCCACGGCTACCGCATGGCCATCAGCCACTTCGCCGAACTGCTCGAGGAGCGTGCAGCATGAGCCAGCCTGCCATCCTTGCCGGCCTGATCGGCCGGGGTATCCAACTGTCGCGCACCCCGGCCCTGCACGAGCACGAAGGCGATGCCCAGGCCCTGCGCTATCTTTACCGGCTGATCGACGCCGACCAGTTGCAACTGGACGACAGCGCCCTGCCCGGCCTGCTCGACGCTGCGCAGCACACGGGTTTTACCGGCCTGAACATCACCTACCCGTTCAAGCAGGCGATCCTGCCGTTGCTCGACGAGCTGTCGGATGAAGCGCGCGGCATCGGCGCGGTCAACACCGTGGTACTCAAGGACGGCAAGCGGGTTGGCCACAACACCGATTGCCTGGGCTTTGCCGAAGGTTTGCGCCGCGGCCTGCCCGATGTGGCCCGCCGCAAGGTGGTGCAGATGGGGGCTGGCGGCGCGGGCTCGGCGGTGGCGCATGCCTTGCTGGGCGAAGGGGTTGAACAGCTGGTGTTGTTCGAAGTGGATACCGCCCGCGCTCAGGCACTGGTCGACAACCTGAATGCGCATTTCGGTGCGGGGCGGGCAGTGCTTGGCGGTGACTTGGCCACGGCACTGGCCGATGCGGACGGGCTGGTCAACACCACCCCGGTCGGCATGGCCAAGCTACCCGGCACGCCGCTGCCAGTGGCGCTGCTGCATGCACGGCTGTGGGTGGCGGAGATCATCTACTTCCCGCTGGAAACCGAACTGCTGCGCGCTGCACGGGCGCTGGGCTGCCGCACACTGGACGGTAGCAACATGGCGGTGTTCCAGGCTGTGAAAGCATTCGAACTGTTCAGCGGCCGGCAGGCTGACGCCGCGCGGATGCAGGCACATTTCGCCAGCTTCTCCTGACTGAGCCAGGCCTGCGTGGCAACGGCCCTGAGCAAGCTCAGGGCCGCCACGCGGTCAGTCTTCCAGCGGCTTGGGCGGGGCGGCAGGCTTGGCCGGTTTGGCAGGTTTGCTGTCCTTGGCCTTGGTTTGCGGTGCGGCCGCCACCGGCTCTGGTGCGGTTACCGCCTTCTCGCTCGCGGGCAGCGCATCGACTGCCTCGAAGATCACCTGGGGATCGAGGGCGGTGTTGTCCTCGTCATCCTTGAGCACATGCCGCTCACCATCCTTGCCCACCAGAATCACCTTGGTGCCTTTGCTCGCCCCCAGCTTCAGCTCGCGGATCAGCGCCATGGTGGTTTGCTGCTCGAGGTTCTTGTCCTCCCGTTTGCCCATCATTTGCGCCACGCTGTACAGCACCAGGCTGCGCTCCTTGAATTTTGCCTGGGTAGCCGGGTCTTCGAGCGCTTTGTTGAGCCCACGCAGGGTGGGGTCGGCGCTGCTCGGCGCAATGACCACCAATGGCCGCGCCTTGCCCAGTTCCTTGGCCAACGGTGCATCACTGTCAGCGGCATGCAAAGGGCCGGCAAGCGCGAGCAGGGTGGCGAGGGTCAGTGAGCGGACGAGCATGCATATCTCCTTATTCTCTCGATAAACCAAAGACTACAGATCATGGAGAAAGATCCGACGCGGGAGCCTAAACCAACCGCCCATGGCGTGCTTGCCACAAAGGTAACTTCCGATTTCCGTGACCGGGCGGCGAGGCCTGTGCAAACATCGCCGCCTGCTCTGAGCATAGCGCATAGCCACCGGCCGGCAGCGCTGCGCTGGCCGTTTTACCCCGTCGTGCTGTCGCCGGGCGCGTTTCTGTCCAGGGCTTCGAGGGTCAGTTGCAACAGCAGGGCATGCTCACGCTGCTGATTCCGAATCTGCAGCCGCTCGACCTGCGCTTCCTGGTTGCCCAGCACCATCAGCCGCTCCAGTTCATCATGCATGTCCTGCGGCACTTGCAGGCGATCGGGGAAACTGCCCCGCAGGTAGTCCTGCCAGAAGCGTTGCCTGGAAAGGTATTCAGCCATGCCGTCGCGGGTCTGCGCTGCCAGCACGAAGGCACGCGCCGAACGAAGGTCGGTGTCCTGCAGCCTGGCAATATCGGTATACAACATCTCCCCGGGCTGGGCGGGCAAATCCAGGGCCGTGCGCAAGGCAACACAGTAAGCCAGGGCGAATTCGAGTGACTCACTGCCGGCCCCCAACCGGCGGGCATGTTCTGCCGCGAACTGATCGAGCAACGCCAAGCGCCATAACTGCCCGCCGAGCCACAACAAGCCCTGCTCCGGGGGGCGCCCACCCTGCTGGCGGCGCGTACGCCATATCATCAAGCGCACTTCCAGGTCAGCGAAACGGGCAGTGGCGTTGTCCTGGCAATCCGTCGCCGCGGCGTGCCTGAACAGCTCCAGCCGCAGCGCAGTGTCTTCACTCATTGCTTCGAACATTTCCAGTACCCGGGCTGCCAGCGCGCAGGCGGTGGAGGAAAACTTGAATGCGCCGGAGGTGGTCAGTACGGACAACGTCTTGAAGAAGTCGTCCGATACCTCATCGGCTTCCAGATGAACCCACAGCGCGGCCATTTCATCGCGACGTTCTGCCGCCACCAGGTCCAGATAACGGAACCGATACGGCACGCGACTCGCCTCGAGCCAATGCCAGCTGGAAGACGCCTGCGATGCAGCCGCCAGCAGGTTGCCCGACAGTTCGACCCGGCCCGCGCGCCACAGGTGTGACTGATGCAGGTCGTCAGGCAGCACTGAAATACTGTTGCCACTGAGGTCCAGCGTGTGCAGTTGCGGCGCGTCCAGCGTGCCGTAGGGAAACTCCGGCAGTTGCGTGCGTGACAGGTGCAAGGCGTTGAGCTCGGTCATGGCGAACACGGAAAATGCCCGGCGCAACGGGTTGTCCGAAAGGTTCAGGTACACCAGGGAGCGGCAACCGGCCAGGACCAGCGCCTGGCTTTCGTCGAGCGCGATCTGATTGCCTGACAGGTCGAGCACCTCCAGCCTTTGTGCCAGCATCTGAGGCAGCGGCAGGCGCCTGAGCCGGCAATTGGTGATTTCCAGGTTGCGCAAGTTGGGAAACGCCTGCAGGAAATCGTCGGGCACCTGCTCCAGCCGCATGGCGCGCAAGGCCAGTATGGACACGTGCGCGAAACTCACTTGGGCCGGCAGGCCAGGCAGTTGGCGCAAACGGCTGCGGGTCTGGGTCAGCATGAAGCGCCCTCCCTGCACAGATGCCTGGTCCTGCAACTCTGGGATGAGCAAGCGCCAGCAGTCGATCAAGCCTTTTCTGAACTCACGCCGGGCAGTCAGTTCAGGTGTGGCAACCGCATTGATTACCCACCTGTCGAGGTGGCTGTTGAGCTGTCGGTATTGCGCCTCCAGGCCGTTCAACCTGGCCCGGGCATCGGCTGACGCCAACCATTGGCCAACCTGCTCGTCGCTGAAGGCCGGGTACAGGTCGCGCAGGCGTGCCTGCAGCGCCCGCGGCCTGAGCCGCCCGAACGCAGCCCATAACCTGCCGCCGGCCATGGGGTAGCCAATGCGGCCGTCAGCGAGCCGCAGCGGTGCCACGAAGGCGCCACGGCGCTGGCCCATGCCAAGGGCGGCCAGCACGGCTGGCCGCTGGTTGAAGGCAAGGTCTGCCAACGCCTGGCGCAGGGCGGGTGCGAACACAGCAGGCTGCCGGCTGGCCGCTCGTGCCTCGGCGTCATACGCCGCCGCCAGTGTTTCGAACAGCTCCCCGGCAGCACCGGCGTTGGCCTGGGCACGGGCGTGCAAGCGAAACACCCCATGCTGGTGCAGCAGATCGAAGGTTGGGCCCGCGCCTTCGATCGTCAGCAGCGGCTCGCTGGCCTCACCGTCGAACAATCGCCAGCCTGGCCCACCGGCCCCCGGCACCTGCCCCAGCAGGTTCAGCACAACCCGCGCCAGGTCCAGATTCTGTGGGGTATCGATGCGCAGCGCCTCAAAGACCCGCGCGGTTCGAATCCGCGTAACCTGCAGCCTGGCCGCCTCGGCCATGAACAGCGGCACGCGCCCGGTCTCTTGCAGGTGCTGCAGGTCGTCCTCGCTGGCATTGCGCATCACTTCCCTGGCCGCCAGGCGGTGCAGGCTGGCGAAGGCCCGTTGCAAAGGGCAAGGGGTTTGCGGGCCGGTGTTGTGCTCCTCGTACATGGCTTGCAGCAGCTCCCGGCGCCCGGCCCAGGCCACTTCGGCCAGCGCGCGCCCGTGCAGGCCTGCCGCCTGGGGAAGGCTCAGCACCCGCGCCAGCAATTGCTGATCGGCGGTGGCGGCACCTTCGCGCAGTTGACCGACCAACGTGTGGATCCGCCCAGCGAACAGCAGCCGCTGCACGGCGTCAGCCAGCGCTGCCTCAGGTGCTCGGCCATACACATGCCATGCCCGCAAGTGCTGGTCGTCCAGCCCGTGGATGGCCAGCGCCTGGTCGATCTGCAGGTCATCGAGGTCGCTGTAGGGCTTGCCCAGGCGGCGGAACAGCTGGCGCGCGTCTGCCCATTCGGCGGGCTGCTCGCACCACAGCCGCCACGCACCGGCGCCATTGTGGCGGAGCAAGGGGGCATAGCCCTGGTAAGGGAGCAACTGCCATTGTTCATCGTTCTTGCGCCACGCCACTTCATACCAGTGACCGTCCATGCTGATCCAGCAGCGCTCGGCCAGGCGATACACCCCCTGCTCGTCCCGCACCGCGGTAGCCGGCGGGGTGCCACAACGGTAGGGTTCCAGGTCGGTGTTCCACAGTTTTACCTCGCCACCTGGCAGCTGCGCCGGCACCAGTGGGTCTACCACGCTCCAGGCACGTCGCGCCGCCGCGACAACAGCAACGGTTGCACCGACGGTCAACAACCCTTTGCCCACATTCAGCAGGTGGGCCAGCGCAGCATTGCGTTCGTTCTGTTGCCAGTCACTGACCGCCTGGAAGCTTTGCTCAAGCAGTTCCCAGGCCATCACACCCAGCATCACCGCGCCAATTGCGGGCACGAAAAGCCCTGCGATGCCGAGCAGGGTTTGCCCTTCAGCCTGTAAACGGCGGGCATGCTCGGCCTGAGCCTGGCGATCGAGCATCGCCACTGGCGGGGCGATGATCGCCGCGTCATCCTTGACCTGGCCAATCCAGTCATCAGCCAGGGCATCGAACAGCGGTAAACCATAGGCATGCGTCTGTTCATCAAGGCTGCGGGTCGCCCAGTGGGTGACATCGTCGAGCCGCTCACCCACGGCAGAGAAAAACCGCTGGCTGTCGCGACGGCGCACGAAGCGGCTGAAGAAACGCCGGTAGTCGTTCTTGCGCAAACGCTTGCCAAGCACCCGGCGGGCGTAGTGTTCCAGGTCGTTGCACACGCTCCAGGGGCCTGCGGGGTCGCCAGGTACATACACCAGGACGTACTTGCTGGTGTTGTAGAACGTCCCCTCGGCAATGACATCCAGCACCACGATCTGCTGCATGCGGCAACCAAACAGTTCCAGCCGGCGGACGCTGACCGGCGATCCCGCGAGGGTGCCAAGCGTGTCATGCATGCACAGTTGCACCACCCAGTGCAGCTGGGCCGCGCTCAACACGCCCTGTGCGCTGGCTGCAAGCGCATCGGCCAGCATGCCATAGCGTTGGCGGCGAACCAGCAGCTCGCGCACGCTTGGCTGAAAAACACCCGCCAGGTGCGCCTGGTACTGCTGGCCAAGGTCCAGCGTGCGGCACAGCCTGACGAAAGCCGTTGCCGATAGCTCAGTACGCGTGGCGCCCAGCGCATCCACCAGGCAATTCTTGCGGGGCTGCTCATGCTGCTCGGCCTCGGTGAAGTTGCCCAGCGCTGCCTCCAGCAGCGGCGTATCGTAGTAATCGCTGTCGGCCACCGGCAGCCGACCGGTCACATAGCTGATGGTCGGCGACGTGAAGTAATACCATTGCCGCAGGCACACGCGGTCGACATCCAGGGTGCCAAACCGGGCCAGCGCCTGCTGCAGCAAAGGCCGGCTGAAATCATCCAGGTTGCGCACCTGTGCCAAGGCTTGCGTCAGCCCTTCCCGGCAAGCCAGCAACTGCGACAGTGCCTGGCTCAGCAGCCGGTAGTCGGCCACCGTCAGCTTCGCCATCCAGGCCGGCAGCCGCTGTGCAATGTAATGGTCCTGGCAGGCTTGCGCGATGGCAAGCGCGTCGACCGCATTCGAAGGTGAAGTGGATTTGCCCTGCATCGGTGCCTCCGCGATGGCGTTGAGGCTAGAGTTTGTGCAGGTTCAGGGCATGCCGACGGCTAGCTATCTACTACCCGTTCAGAACAGCAGCAGTTGATGGTCGATCAGCCGCGCGAAGTCGTCGCCGACAAAAGGCAGGATGGCATCAGCCACCGGCTGCAACTGCCGGCTGATGTAATGATCATGGTCGATGGGGGCTTGCAGGTTTTCCAGCGGCTCTGGGCCTGCGGTGGTGATCACATAGCTGATCCAGCCGCCGCGCTGGTATTGCAGCGGGCGGCCCAGGCGCTTGTTGTAGTCGTCGGCCAGGCGTGCGGCACGCACATGGGGCGGGACATTGCGCTGATAGTCGGCCAGTGGTCGCCGCAAGCGCTTGCGATAGACCAGCAGCTCGTCGTTCTCACCCGCCAGCGTGCGCTGTACATAGTCACACAGGTAATCACGGTACGGCTCACCACGAAACACGCGTGCGTAGAGTTCCTGCTGAAACTGCCGGGCCAGCGGTGACCAGTCGGTGCGCACCGATTCCAGGCCCTTGAACACCATTTCTTCTGTGCCATCAGCCCGCTGCCTGAGCCCGGCATAGCGTTTCTTGCTGCCCTCGTCGGTACCACGGATGGTGGGCATCAGGAAACGCCGGTAATGCACCTCGAACTGAAGCTCGAGGGCGCAGTCCAGGTTCATGCTTTCGCGCAGGTGCGTTTGCCACCACTGGTTGACCTCGGCCACCAGCTCGCGACCGATGCGCACCGCGTCTTCCTCGGCATGGGCACCCTTGAGCCAGACGAAGGTGGAGTCGGTATCGCCATAGATCACGTCGAAACCACGGGCCTCGATCAGCGCCCGGGTCTGGTGCATGATCTGGTGCCCACGCAAGGTGATGGACGAGGCCAGCCGGGGGTCGAAGAAGCGGCAACCGCTGGAACCCAGCACACCGTAGAAGGCGTTCATGATGATCTTCAGTGCCTGGGACAACGGCGAGTTACCCTCGCGTTTGGCCGCCTCCCTGCCCTGCCACACACGCTCGACGATGGCCGGCAGGCAATGCTGGCTGCGGGAAAAGCGCCCGCCACGGAAACCCTCCACCGAGTGCTCATCGTCAGGACGGTGCAAACCTTCCACCAGGCCCACCGGGTCGATCAGGAAGGTGCGAATGATCGAGGGATACAGGCTTTTGTAATCCAGGACCAGTACCGAGTCGTACAAACCTGGGCGCGAGTCCATGACGAAGCCGCCAGGGCTGGCTTCGTCCGGGCGGCTGCCCAAGTTGGGCGCCACGTACCCCAGGCGGTGCATATGCGGAATGTACAAGTGGCAAAACGCGGCGACCGACCCGCCGCTGCGGTCCACCGCCAGGCCGGTAACCGATGAGCGTTCCAGCAGGAACTCGAGCAGGCGAGTGTGGGCGAAGATCCGCGTCACCAGCTCACAGTCCTTCAGGTTGTACCGCGCCAGGGCCGGTTTGTCTTCGGCGAAGCGCCGGTTGATTTCGTCCATGCGCTGGTAGGGTGTGTCGATGGCTTTGCCTTCGCCGAGCAGCGTCTGGGCGACGTTTTCGAGGCTGAACGACGGGAAACTCCAGGTGGCCGAGCGCAGCGCCTCGATGCCATCGATCAACAAGCGCCCCGGGGCGTCGGCGAATACGTGGCCACCGCCGCCCTGGCTTCGCAAGGTCATGGCTGCGCCTCTGCGCCCCAAGGCCAGCGCTACCTGCAACGCCTTGGCGTGCTCATGCAGCACGCGCAGGTCGAACTGGATCAGGTTCCAGCCAATGATCGCGTCGGGGTCGTGCAGCGCCATCCACTGGTTCAGGCACACCAGCAGCTCGGCGCGGTCGGCGCAGTAGTGCAGATCGAAGTCCACCCCTGCCGGGTCGCCGTTGGGTTTGCCAAGCATGTACACCTGACGCTGGCCACAGCCCTCCAGGGCAATGCTGTACAACTCCCCACGTTCGCTGGTTTCGATGTCCAGCGACACCAGGCGCAGCGGTGGGCGGTAACCTGCCAGCGGCCTGAGCTGAGCTTCGCAGAGCACGCCCTGTGCATCAGGCTTGCCAGTGAACTGCACGGGGGCGGTGATGAAGCGCTCCATCAGGTAGCGTTCGGGCGGGCGAATGTCGGCTTCGAAAACGTCGATGCCGGCGTTGCGCAGGCGTTGCTCCAGTTGCATCAGCTGCCGGTGCTGGCGGCAATACAGCCCCATGACCGGGCGCTGCTCGAAGTCCTTCAACTGCAAGGGCTTGAGCTGTACACCTGGCTCTTTGGCCAACAACACCCGGGCATGTTCAGCCTGCGCCAGCGGGATGAAAGCCACCGAGTCCTGAGGGGCAAGGCGCAATTGCCGGGGCCCCTGATCGGTAGCCAGCCAGAATTCCACGCAGGTCCCTTCGGGCGTGTCATGCCAATGCCGGGTCAGGACGAAGCCCTGCTGCAATTCCACCGCATCTCCCTCTGAAGCGTATGATCAGGTGCTGATTCTACCGCTACCGGCACTGCCAGCGGTGGCTGGGCAGCCGCTGCAGGCGCCACCCGGCCCCTGTAGCCCGTCACTGGAACCGGTACGCCAAACCCGCCCCCGCATACCATGAGCGCCCAGGCGCGGCCTCGTAGTAACGCCCGTTGCTGTCGCCGACGATCACCGACCCTACATATTGCCGGTCGAACAGGTTGTCCAGGCGCACCAGCTGGTGGAATGTCCACGGGCCAACATACTGCTCGAAGCGCGTACGCCAATTGAACACGGCATAGGCCGGCGCCGCCTTGGCAGCGTTGCTGTCGTCGACATACACCTTGCTGCGGTACTGCCCTTCCAGGCCCATGCTGACCGCCGCCACCGGCTTCCACAGCACCTCGCCATACAGGTTGTCCTGGGGCACACCTGGCAGGCGGTTGCCACGTGCGATGGCCTGGCTGACGTTTTCGGCATAGCGCGCGTCGGTGCGGGTGTACACCACAGTGGCCTGCCACTGGTCGTTCCAATCCTGCTGCAGGCGGGCCTCGAAACCACGCCGAAGGGTACTCCCGGCATTGCGATAGCTGGTTCGGCCGTCCGTCGCACGGTCCACGACAATTTCGTCTTCGGTCTGGATCTCGTAAACGGCGGCGTCCAGCCGCGTGCGCTCGCTCAGCCGGTACTTCAGGCCCGTTTCATACTGCATGCTGGTGGCAGGCTCGAGCCCGAAGTTGAAGCGTTCGTCCGCTCCCGGTGCATAGGCCATCTCGGCCTGCGTGGGGGTTTCGAAGCCTTTGCCGACACTCACGTAACCACGCAAATCAGGGGTGAAGGCGTACATCACAGACAGCGAAGGGGTAGCTTGCTGATACCGTTTGGAGCCGCTGGCGTCACCGTTGGCCAGGTAATGGTCATCGACGCGCATGTTCATGCTGCTGTAGCGCAAGCCCAGCTCGCTGGTCCAGTTACCGATTTCCCAGTGCGCCTGCAGGTAAGGGTCCAGGCTGGTGGCGGTGTCCTGCTCGTCACGTCGCAACTCGCCCTTCACACCCAGCTGGTCAGCGCTGAAGTTCTGGTAGCCACGGCGGTCATCCTTGCTCTGGTCGTAATCGGCGCCAAGGGTCAGGGTGAGATTGCCGGGCACCTGGGCAACCGGCTGGATCCAGCGCAGCGTACCGCCCTGGAACTGCCGATCGAAGTCGACCACGCCACCCCCGCGCTGGCTGTTCGAGACCACCGTCTTGGGAATGGACAGGTACTGCACCACCCGGCGCTGCCCGGCGTACAGGTTCAGCTGCAACGTGGCGTCACCTATGTAGCGCTCATAGTTCATGCCCAACTGCTGGTGGTCGATGCTCTTGCGCGTGTCATAGGTTTGCGCCACTGCCGCGCTGGAGCGCGGGTCGTGCTTGTAGGCTTCCCAGGTCTGCCCCAGAGGGTCCTGGGTGCCGTTCTGTTCCAGGCTGCTGTAGATCAGCGCCAGGCGCGATTCGCTATCCGGCTTGAAATGGACCTTGGCGAAGGTCTGGTCACGGCGCGCCGCGCTGTGGTCACGGTAGCCGTCGGTGTCCATGCGCGACGCATCCAGCAGGAAACCGGCCGTGTCGTTACCGCCCTCGGCGCTCAGGTGGTTCTTGTTGAAACCGTCGCTGCCGAAGGTGGTTTCGGCACCCACCTGGGCAGGGCCCTGGCCGTCGCGGCTGAACATCTGGATAACCCCACCGGCGTTGCTGCCGTACAGGGTGGCGGCCGGGCCGCGCAACACCTCGATGCGCTCGGCCACATCCAGGTTGAGCGTGGCCGCTTGCCCTTGACCGTCGGGTGTACTGGCCGGGATCCCATCGCTGATCAGCTTGATGCCCCGCACCCCGAAGGCCGAGCGGGCGCCGTAGCCTCGCGAAGAAACCTGCAGGTCCTGGGCGTAGTTCTGGCGGTTCTGCACCACCAGCCCTGGCACCTTGCCCAGCACTTCCGACAGGTTGACGCCCAACTGGCCGTCAGTGCCACGGGACAAGTCGATGGTATCGACCGAGAACGGCAGGTCGAACGTACGGGTGGGCAGGTAGGCACCGCTCACCACCAGCGGCTCGATCACCACGGCAGTGGGGGCATCGGCCCAGGCATCGTCAAGCGCACCAAAGTCGCCTGCAATCAGCAGGACCAGGCCTGCAGAGGTAGGAAAACGAGAAAGAAATCGATACATGCGCAGCTTCCGAAAATGGCCGCCATTACACCAGACCCGCACCGACAGTGCGAACCCTCTGGCCAGCCTCGCCGGATTTTCCCTGACAAGCTGTTGCGAAATTGCTTACGCTGAAATACTGTACACACATACAGCACAACAAGGATATTCCTGTGTCCAGCACCGCCTCCGCCACCCCAAGCAGCTACGTTCAGCTGGGTGTTCGCATCCAGAAGATCATCAACAGCCCCACCGCCCAACGCAGCCGCGCGGCGCTGATCTTCCGCCTGGAACAGGAAAGCCCGGACGACTGGGAAACCCTGCTCGGGGAAATTGCCGAGAACGACAACGTCACCCTTGCCCACCGTGATGATGGCGGCGTGCAGATTTTCTGGACGGTGCCGAAGGAAGACTGACCAGGCATGAGCATTCCGCTTTTCGCTGCTACCGGCCTGCTCCTGCTGTGTGCCGCCCCTGTTGTCCAGGCCGAGGCCCCGCGCACTTTCCAGGAGGCCAAGAAGGTCGCCTGGAAGCTGTATGCACCGCAGTCCACAGAGTTCTACTGCGGGTGCAAATACAAAGGCAACAAGGTGGATCTGGCCTCCTGCGGTTATACCCCGCGCAAGAGTGCCCGGCGCGCTGCGCGCATCGAATGGGAGCACATCGTACCGGCCTGGCAGATCGGCCATCAGCGCCAGTGCTGGCAAAGCGGCGGGCGCAAGCAGTGCTCGCAGCATGATGAGGTCTACAAACGTGCGGAGGCCGACCTGCACAACTTGGTGCCAAGCATTGGCGAGGTCAACGGTGATCGCAGCAACTTCAGCTTCGGCTGGCTGCCCGAGCAGCGTGGTCAGTACGGCAGTTGCCTGACCCAGGTCGACTTCAAGACCAGAAAGGTGATGCCACGCCCGTCCATCCGCGGCATGATCGCGCGCACCTACTTCTACATGAGCAAACAGTACAACCTGCGCTTGTCGCGCCAGGACCGGCAGTTGTTCGAAGCCTGGAACAAAACCTACCCGCCACAACCCTGGGAGCTGCAACGCAACCAGCGGGTAGCTTGTGTAATGGGGCGCGGTAACGAGTTTGTCGGGCCGGTCAACCTCAAGGCTTGCGGCTGAGCTAACGAAGTGCCTGCAGGTAAGCGCTGGCCTCGCGATAGCGCGCCAGCCGCGCCAGGTCGGCAGGGCCTGGGCAGGGAATACGCGAAAGGTCACTGTTGTCGGCCAGGTCAGCCAGTTTGACCGTGCGCGCCAGCGGGTCGTCGCCCAGGCGCACGACAAAGTCCTGATAAGCTTCGCCTTCACGCCGGCTGAGCGCCAGCAGGGCTGCGAGAATCTTCAGCGCGAAGCCCTCCCGCGCCAGGTCGGAGAGGGTCAGCGGGGTATCCTCGATCACATCGTGAAGCACCGCAACAATGCGCTGTTCCGGTGTGGCAACCCGCAGCATCACACGTAAAGGGTGAAGGATATACGCCGCCCCACCCTTGTCGTATTGCCCTTCATGCGCCCTGGCGGCCACGGCTATGGCCCGCTCCAGTGTCGACATCAGGCGCCCCCCATTTCAGCCTCTCCCTACCCAAGCATAGCCAATGCTGGGCGCAAGGTGCCTATCATGCGCCTCGGAAGCGGGTTGGCCGCGCAGGTCAGCGCGCTGCGCCGTGCTGGATGACCACCGAGTCAGTGCCCAATTTGGCCATGACTTCGTCGCGGCGGGCCTGCGCCTCTTCGCGAGTAGGGAACGGCCCCATCAGCACCACCGGCTTGCCATCGCGGTATTCCACCGACGACGGGATGCCCTTTTCGATCAGGCGGGCCGTCATGTCGCTGAGTGCGCCCATGTTGGCGCCCTGCACCACCTCCACATCCCAGCCTTCGGGTGCCGGCTGGTCGGCCAGCGCTTCGGCGCGACGCTGCAGGTCGGCACCGCCGCACAGTTCGCGGATACGCAGGTTGTTGCCGGTTTCGTCCACGATGATGTCGTACTGGCCATCGCGCTTGAACGCCACGTAGCTGCGGTAGGCCTCGTACTGCCCGGCATCGTCCTTGCCACGGACCTGGCCGCAGATGGTGCCCTGGGTGTCGATCCGCACGTTGCCGAACTTGGCCGTCTTGGGGTTGTGCAAGTGTTCAGCCACCTGCTTGTGCACGCCCTCGACCTCGTTCTCACAGCCCGCCAGGGCGAGCACTGCCATTACCACAGCCAGTTTACGCACGCGTGTACCTCCAGTTTCGAAGGGGCGGATTCTAGCATGCTGCGCGCTGGCCGAAGCGTGACCAAAGGTTACAGGCTGCTTCACGCGCACATGCAAAAAGGGCGATCATTGCTGATCGCCCTTTCTGGAGTTTGGTAGGCACAATTGGACTCGAACCAACGACCCCCACCATGTCAAGGTGGTGCTCTAACCAACTGAGCTATGTGCCTGTCGTGTGGTGCGCATCTTAGTGATCAAGTGCGCACCTGTAAAGCGTTTTTTTCAGAAAAATCAAAAACTTTCGCAGTTTCCCGGTGTTGCAGCCAACCGCCGGAAAAACCAATGAAAAAAGGGGTGACCCTTGCGGATCACCCCTTCTTCGATTTGGTAGGCACAATTGGACTCGAACCAACGACCCCCACCATGTCAAGGTGGTGCTCTAACCAACTGAGCTATGTGCCTGTCGTGTGGTGCGCATTCTACGCAATTGGAAAAGCCTGTCAACACTTTTTTTCGCGCTAAGCTACTGAATCTAAACCTCTTTATAGAGAAGGGTCGCTTGCGACTGTGTGAGGGATTTTCAACAGACGACTAGCGGGTGTTTATTATTATTGATAGCATCGCTACATTCGTTAAAAATATAAAACACGAGGTTCCTGCAGCATGGCTAACACCCCCTACCCCCAGTCCTACTACGCCGCCTCGGCCAACCCGGTGCCGCCACGTCCGGCGCTGCAGGGTGAGGTGGAAACCGATGTATGCATCATCGGCGCCGGCTACACCGGCCTGTCCAGCGCCCTGTTCCTGCTGGAGAACGGCTTCAAGGTGAGCATCGTCGAAGCCGCCAAGGTCGGCTTCGGTGCCTCGGGCCGCAACGGTGGCCAGATCGTCAACAGCTACAGCCGCGACATCGACGTGATCGAACGCACTGTGGGCCCTAAACAGGCCCAGCTGCTGGGCCACATGGCCTTCGAAGGCGGGCGTATCATTCGCGAGCGCGTGGCCAAGTACAACATCCAGTGCGACCTGAAGGACGGCGGCGTTTTCGCCGCGCTCACCAGCAAGCAGATGGGCCACCTGGAATCGCAAAAGCGCCTGTGGGAGCGTTTCGGCCACAACCAGCTGGAGCTGATGGACCAGAAGCGCATCCGCGAGGTGGTGGCCTGCGACAGCTACATCGGCGGCATGCTCGACATGAGCGGCGGTCACATCCACCCGCTGAACCTGGCGCTGGGCGAAGCTGCAGCGGTCGAGTCGCTGGGCGGCATCATCTATGAGCAAACCCCGGCCGTGCGCATCGAGCGCGGCGCCAACCCTGTGGTGCATACCCCACAGGGCAAGGTCCGCGCCAAATTCATCATCGTCGCTGGCAACGCCTACCTGGGCAACCTGGTGCCAGAGCTGGCCGCCAAATCCATGCCATGCGGCACCCAGGTCATCACCACCGAACCCCTGGGCGAAGAGCTGGCGCGCACCCTGCTGCCGCAGGACTACTGCGTGGAAGATTGCAACTACCTGCTCGACTATTACCGCCTGACCAGCGACAAGCGCCTGATCTTCGGCGGTGGCGTAGTGTACGGCGCACGTGACCCGGCCAACATCGAAGCGATCATCCGCCCGAAGATGCTCAAGGCCTTCCCGCAACTGAAGAACGTGAAAATCGACTACGCCTGGACCGGGAACTTCCTGCTGACCCTGTCGCGCCTGCCACAGGTAGGTCGCATCGGCGACAACATCTATTACTCCCAGGGGTGCTCGGGCCACGGCGTGACCTATACCCACCTGGCGGGCAAGGTGCTGGCCGAAGCCCTGCGCGGCCAGGCCGAGCGTTTCGACGCCTTCGCCGGCCTGCCGCACTACCCGTTCCCAGGCGGCCAGATGCTGCGCGTGCCGTTCAGCGCTATCGGTGCCTGGTACTACAGCCTGCGCGACCGCCTGGGTTTCTGATGTAGCGGGCCTCCTCGGGGCGGGACCCGCTCCTCCATGGGGCTGTGCGGTGCGCACACGCTCTGTGGAGGGTCGGGTCTACCCGGGAAAAGGCCATGATGGGAACGATCATTTGTTCAGGCTGTTCACCGCCTGCTTCGCCGCGATTTCCTGCCCCGCCCGCGACAACTCTTCCGCCGCCTGCAACCAGCGTTGCCTATCCACTTCAGCCGGCAATTGCCGTGGCGGCTGCACCAGCACTGCCCAACTGCCCTGCTCGGCCCACGCCGAAGCGAACGCGTCGAATGCCATCATGTGCCGGCGGTGCATGCCCGAGCGCAGCAGTACCCGCTGCTTGTAGCGGTCATACCCGATCAGCACCGCATAGCGCGGCTCGCCCCACCAGGCGGAACCGTCTTCGTAGCGCAAGAGTACCGGGTTGCCCGCCGCCACTTGGGTCAACAGCGCATCCAGTTGCTTGTCCAGGCGGTACACCACCATGCCGTAATCCCGCGCCACGCTAGGGATGGCGGTACCCAGTGCGTCGGCACCCTGTGGCAGGTTCAGGGGCTTGTCCAGCAGCCCCGGGGTAATCGGTGCCCCCTGTTGCGACAACACTGCTGCCAGGGCCATGGCGCCGCTATGGTTGGCGTTGCCCCGGTAGAACGGCACGCTGCTGATTTCGACCCGTTGCGGCAGGCCTTTGAGATTGGCGGGCGGCGCACTGGCACAGCCCGCCAGGCTGGCTGCCACGATGAAGGCCGACAGCAGCCGCCGGGCGCTCTTGAAGGAAGATTGCTGCATGGACACTCGCTTGTTCCAACGCCGGGCAGGCAGCGCCCAGCTCTGGCCACTGATCATAGGTCCGACGACGGCGCGGGTATAGTCCGACAGCGGCTTGGAGCGAATCGGACTCAGAGATAGACCTTTGTTCGATGGAACGTCCCAGGCGAAAGGCTAGACTAAAGCAGTGTCTGGAACGCAAACGCCGGTCACTCTGGCGTTTGCCGCAGCGATGGAGGCACAGATGAGCCTGACCCTGGCAATCCTCATGCTGGTCGGCATGTGGCTGAGCGTCGCAGCCGCCATGCTATGGGGTGTATTACGTATTGTGCGGCGTCATGCACAGCCCAATCAACAACCGCCGCAGGTGCCGGCCAAAACCCGGCACGTACAGCGCGCACGGCGGCCTGCGGGGGTGCACTGACCGCGCAGCATTCAGCAGCCAAACGGGGCGCAAAGCGCCCCGCTGCCCACCGTCAATGCTCAGCTGCCTCACGCTTGAGCCGCGCCCTGCGTGCGAGAATGTTGAGTATCTCGATCGCGGTGGAGAACGCCATCGCAGCGTACACGTAGCCTTTAGGCACATGGGCACCAAACCCTTCGGCAATCAGCGTCATACCGATCATGATCAGGAAGCCCAGGGCCAGCATCACGACGGTCGGGTTGTCGTTGATGAAGTTGGCCAGTGGGTCGGCCGCGACCATCATCACGATCACGGCAGTGATGACGGCGATGATCATGATCGGCAAGTGCTCGGTCATGCCCACGGCGGTGATAATGCTGTCTACCGAGAACACGATATCCAGCAGCAGGATCTGGAAGATCGCCGCAGCGAAGCCCAAGGTCACCGTGGAGCCCACCTTGGCCTCTTCCTTGGCACCGTGCGGGTCGACGTTTTCGTGAATTTCTTTGGTAGCCTTCCACAACAGGAACAGGCCACCCGCAATCAGGATCATGTCTTTCCACGAGAACGCGTTGCCGAACACTTCGAACACCGGGTCGGTCAGCTGGACAATCCAGGCCACCGTGCTGAGCAACGCCAGGCGCATGATCAGGGCCATGCTGATGCCGATGCGCCGCGCCTTGGAACGGTACGCCACCGGCAACTTGTTGGTCAGGATCGAGATGAAGATCAGGTTGTCGATGCCCAGTACGATTTCCATGGCCACCAGCGTAGCCAGGGCAATCCAGGCGGTAGGGCTAGCGGCGAGTTCCAGCAGATATTCCATTGTTCACATCCTGCAACGGCGGTTGGGGTCAGATTTCCTGGCTTTTTTCGTTCTTTTCAGCTTGCACGGGCTTCTGCCCTTCACTGCCAATGGCTTCGCTCAGCGCCTGCTGGGCGGCCTTGTTGGTGTCGTCGATGGCCTGCTTGGCCGATTGAGCAGCTTGGTCGAGCATCTGCTGGGCGGACTTCTCGGCCTGGTCGCAACCAGCCAGGGCAAACAGCGCCAGGGCCAGTACCAGCGGCGTGCCGATGGATTTCAAGTGCAGCATGGGTTCCTCGCTTGTGGTGACTTCAGCAGCGCACGAGGCGCCTGATAACGAAGGATTCTAGACACGCCGATACATCAGGAAAATTCGTATTTTCAACGGTTATACTTCGGGTTTTACGAATCGGGAAAACAGCGTGCTCAACTACCGCCAGTTGCACTACTTCTGGGCAGTGGCCAGGACCGGCAGCATCGCCCGCGCCAGCGAACAGCTGAACCTGACCCCGCAAACCATCAGCGGGCAGATCAGCCTGTTCGAACACACCTACGGCCTGGAGTTGTTCCAGCGTGTGGGGCGGCAGCTGGAGCTGACCGAAACCGGCCGCCAGACGCTGGCTTATGCCGAACAGATGTTCCAGCTTGGTGGCGAACTGGAGGCCATGCTGCGCGCCGGGCCACAGGAGCAGATCCTGTTCCGCGTGGGCGTGGCCGATGTGGTACCCAAGTCCATCGTCTATCGCCTGCTGGCCCCGACCATGGAGCTGGACGACGTGCTGCGCATCAATTGCCGCGAAGACAAGCTCGAACGGCTGCTCGGCGACCTGGCCATCCAGCGCCTGGACCTGGTGATTTCCGACAGCCCCATGCCCAACAACCTGGATATCAAGGGCTACAGCCAGAAGCTTGGCGAATGCGGCCTGAGTTTTTTCGCCACCCCTGCATTGGCCAAGCGCTACCCGGGTGCCTTTCCTGCCTGCTTGCAGGACGCCCCCCTGCTGATTCCCGGCCAGGAAACCGTGGTGCGCAGCCGATTGCTGCGGTGGCTGGGCGAGCAGCAGGTACAGCCCCGCATTGTCGGCGAGTTCGATGACAGCGCATTGATGCAGGCCTTCGGCCAGTCGGGCAGCGGCATCTTCGTTGCACCCAGCGTGATTGCCGAGGAAGTGTGCCGACAGTACGGCGTGCAACTGATCGGGCAGACCGAGGCGGTGCATGAGTCGTTCTATGCCATTTCGGTGGAGCGCAAGGTCAAGCACCCAGGGATAGTGGCAATTACCGAGGGGGCGCGGCGAGAGTTGTTCCACTGGTGACCGGGCTGGTTCGCACGGTCTGTCCCGAGTTCGCTTGCGGGGCGGCAGTGGCCGCGAAGCGCGCCGGGCCGCCCGGCGAGGCTCTGTGCTAAAGTCCCGCCCTTTACAGAATCCGAGATAACGCTGCACATGACCTCTGTTTTCCGCCTCCTCAACCGTACCAGCCTGGTGACGCAGATCGTCATCGGCTTGCTCGCCGGTATCGCCCTGGCCCTGCTGGCCCCCAGCGTGGCCGGCGACCTGGCCTTCCTCGGCAAGGTCTTCGTCAGTGCCCTCAAGGCAGTGGCGCCTGTACTGGTGTTCATTCTGGTCATGGCTTCGATCGCCAATCACCGGCATGGCCAAGAAACCCACATTCGCCCGATCCTGTGGCTCTACCTGCTGGGCACCTTCGCCGCGGCATTGGTGGCCGTGATCGCCAGCACGCTGTTCCCCTCGTCATTGGTGCTCAGCACCGGCGAAGCCACGCTCAGCGCACCGGGCGGCATTACCGAGGTACTGCAGAACCTGTTGCTGAGCGCGGTCGACAACCCGATCAACGCCCTGCTCAACGCCAATTTCATCGGCGTGCTGACCTGGGCCGTGGGCCTGGGCGTGGCCTTGCGCCATGCGGGCGACACCACGCGCACCGTGGTCGAGGACCTGTCCAACGGTGTCACCCTGATCGTGCGTGTAGTCATCCGCTTTGCCCCGCTGGGCATCTTCGGCCTGGTCAGCGCGACCTTGGCTCAATCCGGCCTGAACGCCTTGCTCGGCTACCTGCACCTGCTGGCAGTGCTGATCGGCAGCATGCTGTTCGTAGCGCTGGTGATGAACCCGCTGATCGTGTACTGGAAAATCCGCCGCAACCCGTTCCCGCTGACCTTGCTGTGCCTGCGCGAAAGCGGCATCACCGCGTTCTTCACTCGTAGTTCGGCGGCCAATATCCCGGTCAACCTGGCACTGTCAGAGCGCCTTGGCTTGCATGAAGACACCTATTCGGTGTCGATCCCGCTGGGTGCCACCATCAACATGGCCGGTGCGGCGATCACCATCACCGTGCTGACGCTGGCCGCAGTGCATACCCTGGGTATCCCGGTCGACCTGCCGACAGCGTTGCTGCTCAGCGTGGTGGCAGCCGTCTGTGCCTGCGGTGCCTCCGGCGTGGCAGGGGGGTCGCTGCTGCTGATTCCGCTGGCGTGCAGCCTGTTCGGCATCCCCAGCGAAATTGCCATGCAGGTGGTTGCGGTGGGCTTCATCATCGGGGTGTTGCAGGATTCGGCGGAGACCGCGCTGAACTCCTCCACCGATGTGCTGTTCACGGCCGCGGCGTGCCTGGCTGAAGAGCGGCGTAGCGTCTGATCCTAATCGGGTTGCTGGCCGGAGCGGGTTCACCCGCTCTCACCAGCAGCCGCAATTGCCTTACACGATGGCATTACCTACCCTAGTGGCCTTTCCCCAGTAATGAGACAGGGCCATGTCAGAATACGAAACCGCCGGTGAAGGCCGCTTGAGCAGCACCGAGATCCGTGTCCTCGGCGCGTTGATCGAAAAGCAGGCCACCAGCCCGGAGAGCTACCCGCTGACCCTCAACGCCCTGGTCCTGGCCTGCAACCAGAAGACCAGCCGCGAGCCCGTCATGAACCTTACCCCGGGCCAGGTCGGCCAGGCCCTGCGCAACCTTGAAGCGCAGGGCATGACCCGCCTGCAGATGGGCAGCCGCGCCGATCGCTGGGAGCAGCGGGTGGACAAGGCCCTGGAGCTGGTACCGGCGCAACTGGTGCTGATGGGCCTGATGTTCCTGCGCGGCCCGCAGACCCTCAACGAACTGCTGACCCGCAGCAACCGCCTGCATGATTTCGACGACACCGAGCAGATCCAGCACCAGCTGGAGCGCCTGATCTCGCGCGACCTGGCCTTGCACCTGCCACGCCAGGCGGGCCAGCGCGAAGACCGTTATACCCATGCGTTGGGCGACCCGGCGGAGATCGAGGCGATTCTTGCAGCACGTCAGCAGGAGGGCGGCCAGCGCAGCAGTGGCAGCAGCGTGTCGGAGGAGCGTATCGAAGCGCTTGAAGCCCGCATCGCAGCGCTGGAAGCGCGCCTGGCAGACCTGGAAGGCTAGGCGGTCACGGCTCGGGGTCGGGGAAGTTGCGGCAGCTTTTGCGCTCGGCCAGCTCCCGGTCGCTGGGGCGCTGGTCGACGAATACGGTGCGACCGTCGGCGTAGATTTCCAGGTAACCCCAATGCAGGTCCTGCTCCGTCTGACCGGGCTTGGGCGGGACTAGCCACCAGGGTTCGCGGCTGATCAGCGTCATGATACGGCTTCCTGAGGGTGGATGCCGTAAGCATAGACAGCCTGGGTTTGATGCCTTGCGAGCGCTGGCCCTTTCGCGGCTAGAGCCGCTCCTGCAAGTACGGCGGCAACTCCAAGCCAACGCAGACCCCCTGTGGGAGCGGGCATGCCCGCGAACACCGGCGCAGCCGGTGCCAGATACCGCGTCGCCTGCTTCGCGGGCTTGCCCGCTCCCACAGGTGAATCGCGCAGGCTTTTCAAATTTTGAGAAAGACAGTTGCTCAGCCTTCGAAGGCAGGGCCAGCCCAGGCTTACGCCGGTGCCGAGGTCCGGATCAGGTGGTCGAAGGCCGCCAGCGAAGCCTTGGCCCCCTCACCCACCGCAATCACGATCTGCTTGTACGGCACGGTGGTCACGTCCCCCGCAGCGAACACCCCTGGAATGCTGGTCTGGCCCTTGGCATCGACAATGATCTCGCCGCGCGGTGACAGCTCGACGGTACCTTTGAGCCAGTCGGTGTTCGGCAACAGGCCAATCTGCACGAAGATGCCTTCCAGCGCGACTTCATGCTGCTCGTCCGTGGCGCGATCCTTGTAGCGCAGGCCAGTGACTTTTTCGCCGTTGCCAAGCACCTCGGTAGTCAGCGCACTGGTGATCACTTTCACGTTAGGCAAACTGTGCAGCTTGCGCTGCAACACCGCGTCGGCGCGCAGTTGGCTGTCGAATTCGATCAGCGTCACCTGGGCAACGATACCGGCCAGGTCAATGGCAGCCTCAACACCCGAGTTGCCACCACCAATCACCGCCACGCGCTTGCCTTTGAACAATGGGCCGTCGCAGTGCGGGCAGTAAGCCACGCCACGCGCGCGGTATTCCTGCTCACCC
>NZ_BCBD01000019.1:0-50982 GCF_001320345.1 Pseudomonas sp. NBRC 111127
TGCGTCAACGCCCTGGAGCCGTTCCAGAAGGGCGATATCGTGGTTGATGGCACCTCCATTGCCGACCCCAAGACCAACCTGCCGAAGCTGCGTTCGCGGGTGGGCATGGTGTTCCAGCACTTCGAACTGTTCCCCCACCTGAGCATCACCGAAAACCTGACCATCGCCCAGCGCAAGGTACTGGGCCGCAGTGAGGCGGAGGCCACCAAGAAAGGCCTGGCCCTGCTCGACCGCGTCGGCCTTGGCGCCCATGCCAAGAAGCACCCGGGCCAGCTGTCCGGTGGCCAGCAACAGCGCGTGGCGATTGCCCGTGCACTGTCGATGGACCCGATCGTCATGCTGTTCGACGAGCCGACCTCGGCGCTGGACCCGGAGATGGTCAACGAAGTACTGGACGTGATGGTGGAGCTTGCCCACGAGGGCATGACCATGATGTGCGTGACCCACGAAATGGGCTTCGCCCGCAAAGTGGCCAACCGCGTGATCTTCATGGACAAGGGCCACATCATCGAAGACTGCCAGAAGGAGGCGTTCTTCGGCGACCCGACTGCCCGCCACGAACGCACCCAGCACTTCCTCAGCAAGATCCTGCAACACTGATTTTGCTTCATTGAACCGGTCGGCGCCGCTGCCCAATCGGGCAGCAGGCGCTGGTCGTGACAAGGCCACTGTGATGAAATGCGATCCTTCGCTTCTTCTCCCTGCCAAGCCTGCCGTGAAATCCCGCCTGCTCCGCCAATTGCTGTTGCCACCACTGATCATTTTGCTGATGGTCGGCCTGGGTATGGCTGGCTACCTGATCAGCGAGAGCAACGGTATCCGCACCCTCAGCGAAAACGGTGAACGCCAGCTGGAGCTGCACGCGCGCACGGTCGAAAGCGAGATCAGCAAATACACCTACCTGCCGAGCCTGCTGGAGCTGGAAGACAGCGTCTCGCACCTGCTCACCGACCCGGATGGCGGTTCGCGCCAGGCGGTCAACGAATACCTCGAAGGCCTGAACCGGCGCAGCCGCAGCCGGGCAATTTTCGTGCTCGATACCAATGGCCGGGTCCAGGCCACCAGCAACTGGCGCGATGCCGATTCGTTCCTGGGCGAAGACCTGTCGTTCCGCGCCTATTTCCAGACTGCCGTACGCGGCGAACCTGGGCGCTTCTACGGCATCGGCAGTACCACGGGCGAGGCTGGCTACTACCTGGCCCACGGGCTTGAGGAACACGGCAAGATCATTGGCGTGGCAGTGATCAAGGTACGCCTGGATACCCTGGAAGAACGTTGGCAGCGGGCGCGCCTGGAGGCATTCGTCAGCGACGAAAATGGCATCATCATCCTTTCCAGCGACCCAGCCAGGCGCCTGAAGTCGGTACGCCCGCTGACCGCGCAAACCAAGGAACGGCTGGCGCGCAGCCTGCAGTATTACTGGTGGCCGTTGAACGAGTTGCAGCCCCTGGCCCGCGAGACCCTGGCCGATGGCGTGGAAAAACTGACCTTCCCCGCCAACAGCGAGACTGCCCACGGCGAGCCCCACGAAGTGGCCTACCTGGCCCAGACCCGCCGGCTGGTCGACACGCCCTGGCATTTCACCCTGCTCACCCCGCTGCAGGACCTGCGCCGCGAATCCATGGTCCAGGGCATTCTGGTGGGGGTCGCCTTGGCCCTGCTGGCCATCCTCGGCATCGCCTGGAACGAGCGGCGCAAAGTCATCGCCACCCGCCTGGCCGCACGCGAGGCGCTGGAGGAAGCCAACAGCCAGCTGGAGCGACGGATTACCGAACGCACCGCCGACCTGCGTGCCAGCAACGAACGCCTGAAAGGCCAGATTCGCGAGCGCCGGCACGCCGAACAAACGCTGCGCCACGCCCAGGACGAGCTGGTGCAGGCCGGCAAGCTGGCAGCCATCGGGCAGATGTCCACCAGCATCGCCCACGAGCTGAACCAGCCGCTGGCTGCCTTGCGTACGCTGTCTGGCAACACGGTGCGCTTCCTCGAACGCGGGGCGCTGGAAACCGCCAGCACCAACCTGCGCACCATGAACGACCTGATTGACCGCATGGGCCGCATCACTGCCAGCCTGCGCTCGTTCGCCCGGCGCAGCGACCACAGTGGCCAGGCTTCCCTGGCCAAGGCGATAGAAGCCACCTTGCAAGTACTGGGCAACCGCATCAGCGCCTGCCACTTGCAGCTGCACAACCACTACGAGGACCAGCAACTGGCCATCGACCAGACCCGCCTGGAGCAAATCCTGGTCAACCTGATCGGCAACGCCCTCGATGCCATGGCTGCGCAGCCACAGCCCGAACTGTGGCTGGAGGGCGAAGTGCAGGGCGACAAATACCGTTTGCAGGTGCGTGACAATGGCCACGGCATCGACGCCGAGGCGCGCAAGCATCTGTTTGAACCTTTCTTCACCACCAAACCGGGCGAACACGGCCTGGGCCTGGGCCTGACCCTGTCGGCGAGCCTTGCGGCTGCGGCCAAGGGCAGCCTCAACGTCGAGCACCCCGTCACCGGCGGGAGCGCCTTCGTCCTGGCCCTGCCCCTGGTTTCGCCCCCTAACGAATCGGCAGAGCACCCATGAACCAAGCGCCTCTTACCGTCCTGATCGTCGAAGACGACCCGCATGTGCTGCTCGGCTGCCAGCAGGCACTGGCCCTGGAGGACATCGCCTGCGAAGGTGTGGGCAGTGCCGAGCAGGCGCTGGAGCGCATCGGCGACGATTTCGCTGGTATCGTCGTCAGCGATATCCGCCTGCCCGGCATCGACGGCCTGGAGCTGCTCAACCGCCTCAAGGCCCGCGACCGCAGCCTGCCGGTGGTACTGATCACCGGCCACGGCGACATCGACATGGCCGTTGGCGCCATGCGCAATGGTGCCTACGACTTCATGGAAAAGCCGTTCTCCCCGGAACGCCTGGTCGACGTGGTGCGCCGCGCCCTGGAGCAACGGGGGCTGTCGCGCGAAGTGGTTGCCTTGCGCCGCCAGCTGGCCGAACAGAGCAGCCTGGAAGGCCGTATCATCGGCCGCTCGCCGGCCATGGAGCACCTGCGCGAGCTGATTGCCAATGTGGCCGACACCTCGGCCAACGTGCTCATCGAGGGCGAGACCGGCACCGGCAAGGAACTGGTCGCACGCTGCCTGCATGACTTCAGCCGTCGCCAGGGCCAGCCCTTCGTGGCGCTGAACTGTGGGGGCCTGCCGGAAAACCTGTTCGAGACCGAGATTTTTGGCCACGAGGCCAACGCCTTCACCGGTGCCGGCAAGCGCCGTATCGGCAAGATCGAACACGCCAATGGCGGCACGCTGTTCCTCGACGAGGTGGAGAGCATGCCGATCAACCTGCAGATCAAGCTGCTGCGCGTCTTGCAGGAGCGCACCCTGGAACGGTTGGGGTCGAACCAGAGCATTGCCGTGGATTGCCGGGTGATTGCGGCAACCAAGGCCGACCTCGATAGCCTGGGCCAGAGCGGTCAGTTCCGCAGCGACCTGTACTACCGGTTGAACGTGGTGACCCTGGAGCTGCCACCGCTGCGCGAGCGCCGCGAAGACATCCTGCAATTGTTCGAGCACTTCCTGCAGCAATCGGCCCTGCGCTTCGATCGAGAAACACCGACCCTGGACAGCCAGACCCTGTCCCGCCTCCTCGCCCACGACTGGCCAGGCAATGTGCGGGAACTGCGCAACGTGGCCGAACGCTATGCCCTGGGCCTGCCGGCGTTCAAGAAAGGGCCCAGCGGGGGGGCCAGCCAAGGCCTGGGCTTTGCCGAGGCGGTGGAGGCGTTCGAACGCAACCTGCTCAGCGATGCACTGCAACGCACCGGCGGCAACCTCAGCCAGGCCAGCCAGGAGCTGGGCATGGCCAAGACCACGCTGTTCGACAAGGTCAAAAAATACGGCCTCGGTTGACCTCAACAACGGTGTGAAGCGCCTGCGGCGCGGGTATTCGGGCCCCGGTGGGTGTGGGGCCAGCCGCAGGCGGTGCGGCGCTACGCCCAGTCGACAGCGTTGCCAACATGAGCGAAACTCAACTCATTGCTTCGTTCACCCCATTCACACCCCGGAGTCAGCAGTGCTGGAGATCCGCCACCTGAAAACCCTTCATGCCTTGCGCGAGGCCGACAGCCTTGTGGAAGCCGCCGAGCGCCTGCATCTGACCCAGTCGGCGCTGTCTCACCAGTTCAAGGAGCTGGAAGAACGCCTGGGCCTGCCGCTGTTCGTACGCAAGAGCAAGCCGATACGCTTTACCAGCGCCGGGCTGCGCCTGCTGCAACTGGCCGATGCCACCCTGCCGTTGCTACGGGGTGCCGAACGCGACATCGCACGCCTGGCCGGCGGTACCGCCGGGCGCCTGCACATGGCAATCGAATGCCACAGCTGTTTCCAGTGGCTGATGCCGACCATCGACCAGTTCCGCGATGCCTGGCCGGAAGTCGAGCTGGACCTGGCCTCCGGCTTCGCCTTTGCACCCTTGCCAGCCCTGGCCCGTGGTGACCTTGACCTGGTGGTGACCTCCGACCCGGTGGACCTGGCCGGCATCACCTACGTGCCGCTGTTCACCTACGAAGCCATGCTGGCGGTCGCCAACCAGCATGCGCTGGCCAGCAAGCCGTATATCGTGCCCCAGGACCTGCTCGACCAGACCCTGATCACCTACCCGGTGGAGCGCGACCGCCTGGACATCTTCACCCGCTTCCTGGAACCGGCCGACATCGAGCCGGCCGCTGTGCGCACCTCGGAGCTGACGGTAATGATGATGCAACTGGTCGCCAGCGGCCGGGGCGTCTGCGGCATGCCGCACTGGGCTTTGCATGAGTACAGCGCGCGGGGTTATGTGAAAGGCAAGCGCCTGGGCGAGAAAGGCCTGTTTGCCACGCTTTACGCCGCTGTGCGCACCGACATGCTCGATGCGCCGTACATGCGCGACTTTCTGCTGACCGCCAAGGACACCTCCTTCGCCACCCTCGACGGCGTCAGCGCGGTGCGTTGAGCAACTGGCGGTACAGCGGCAGGATCAGGTCGCGGGTCAAGGGCGCCAGTGGCTGGTCAGGCGCCTGATCTGCAGCCAGCCATACCACCTCCTCGATTTCTGCCGCCGGGATCACGGCGGCGGCGCTGTCGACCCGAAACAGCTCGGCTTGCACCTCGAAGCCGGGCTCATTGGCGGCCGTGGCACTGAACTGGCCCAAGTACACGGCCTGGGCCGGGTCGATGTGCAGGCCCAATTCCTCGTGCAGTTCGCGCACCAGTGCCTGCAGCGCCGTTTCACCCGCATCGATCTTGCCCCCCGGCTGCATGAAGGCTTCGGTGCCACGCTTGCGCACCAGCAAGGTGCGCCCCTGCGGGTCGAGCAACAGGGCGGCGGCGATACGAATGGTATTGGGCATGGGCTGAACTCGCTGGCAACAATGGCCGGGGAGGATCCCACGGGCTCGCTTGGGCTGACAAGGCCATTGTCGCGTGTGCCGGCCAGACGAACGGCCCCTTGCCAAAGCGCCCATGCCCCTCCATAACCAACCCATGAACCTGCCCGCCCAACAGCACCCGGTGCTCGAACTGTTCCACCCCGCCGTACGCACCTGGTTCGGCCGCCACTTCGCAACCGTTACCGATGCCCAGGCCCAGGCCTGGCCCTTGGTCCATGGCGGCCAGTCGATGCTGTTGGCCGCACCCACCGGCTCGGGCAAGACCCTGAGCGCGTTCCTGGCCGTGCTCGATGAACTGTTCTGCCAGGGCCTGGCGCAGCAGGGCCAGCTGCCGGCGCAGACCCAGGTGGTCCATGTTTCGCCGCTCAAGGCGCTGTCCAATGACATCCGCGTCAACCTGCAAGCCCCGCTCGAGGGTATCAGCCAGGCCCTGGCAGAACAGGGCCTGGCTGCACCCCGCATCACTACCGCCGTGCGCACCGGCGATACCCCGCAAAAAGAACGCGCCGCCATGCGCAAGCTGGCACCGCACATTCTGGTAACGACCCCCGAATCCCTGTATGTACTGATGGGTTCGGCGTCTGGTCGTGAAGGCCTGCGCAACGTGCATACGGTAATCGTCGACGAGATCCACGCCTTGGCCGGCAACAAGCGCGGGGCGCATCTGGCGCTGACCCTGGAACGCTTGCAGGCCCTGGCAGGCCGGCCCTTGCGCCGTATCGGCCTGTCTGCCACACAGCGCCCGGTGGCGCGGGTGGCGCAGTTTCTGGTCGGGAGCGGCCGGCCCTGCGCGGTTGTCGATGTTGGCCATGCCCGGCCACGCGACCTGGCCATCGAGCTGCCGCCGGTACCGTTGGGGGCGGTCATGGCCACCGATGTCTGGGGCCTGGTCTACGACCGCCTGGCAGCCCTGGCCCGCGAGCATCGCACCACTCTGGTATTCGTCAACACCCGGCGCCTGGCTGAGCGCATCACCCGCCACCTCAGCGACCGCCTGGGCAAGGATGCCGTGGCCGCGCACCATGGCAGCCTGGCCAAGGAGCTGCGCCTGAGCGCCGAGCAACGGCTCAAGCACGGCCAGTTGCAGGTGCTGGTGGCCACGGCGTCACTGGAGCTGGGCATCGACATTGGCGACATCGACCTGGTCTGCCAGGTGGCCTCGCCGGGTTCGATTGCCGCCTTCCTGCAACGGGTTGGCCGCGCCAGCCACCAGGTCGATGGCGTGCCCAAAGGGCGCTTGTTCCCGACATCGCGTGACGACCTGATCGAGTGCGTGGCCCTGCTCGACTGCGTACGCCGGGGGGAACTGGAGGCGCTGCACATACCCCGGGCGCCCCTGGACGTGCTGGCCCAGCAGATCGTCGCCGAAGCCTGCAACCAGCCGTGGCACGAACAGGCGTTGTTCGACTGCCTGCGCCAGGCCACACCTTATGCCCACCTCGACCAGCAGCACTACCAGGCCCTGCTGCGCATGCTTGCCGAGGGCTACAACGGCCGCCAGGGCGTACGCAGTGCCTACCTGCACCGCGATGCGGTAAGCGGCACATTGCGGGGCCGCCGCGGCAGCCAGCTGACCGCGCTGACCAGCGGTGGCACCCTTCCGGACAATGCCGACTACAGCGTATTGCTGGAGCCGCAGGCGCTGAACATTGGCAGCGTCAATGAAGACTTCGCGGTGGAGAGCATCGCAGGCGACATCTTCCAGCTGGGCAATGCCTCGTACCGCATTCTGCGCGTCGAGTCGGGCCGGGTTCGGGTGGAGGATGCCCAAGGGCTGCCGCCCACCATTCCGTTCTGGCTCGGCGAGGCGCCTGGCCGCAGCGACGAACTGTCCGCGGCCGTGGCCAGGCTGCAGGCACAGCTTGACCAGCAGCTGACGCTGGCCGACGGCGATACCCGCGCGGTGTCGGCATGGCTGCAGGGTACGTTCGAGCTGGGCGAAGACTGCGCCGAGCAGTTGCTCGACTACCTGGCCCGTACCCGCGACGTGCTCGGTGCCCTGCCCTCGCAGGAAACGTTGGTGATGGAGCGTTTCTTCGATGCCTCCGGCGGCACCCAGCTGATCATCCATTCGCCCTACGGCAGCCGCATCAATCGCGCCTGGGGCCTGGCCTTGCGCAAACGCTTCTGTCGCACCTTCAATTTCGAACTGCAGGCGGCCGCCAGCGAGGACGCCATCGTGCTGTCGCTGTCCACCAGCCACAGTTTCGACCTCGACGAGGTCTGGCGTTACCTGAAAAGCGGCACCGCAGAAGCCCTCCTCATACAGGCCGTGCTCGAAGCGCCACTGTTCGGTGTGCGCTGGCGCTGGAACGCCAGTGTCGCCATGGCCCTGCCGCGCTTCGTGGGCGGGCGCAAAGTAGCGCCGCAAATCCAGCGCATGAAAAGCGAAGACCTGGTTGCCGCGGTGTTTCCCGACCAGATCGCCTGCCTGGAAAATATCGCCGGCGAGCGGCAGATACCCGAGCACCCGCTGGTCGAACAGACCCTCGACGACTGCCTGCACGAGGCCCTGGATTGCACGGGCTGGCTGGCCCTGTTGAGGCGCATGGAAAGCGGGGCGGTACGCCTGCTGTGCCGCGATCTGCCTGCGCCATCGCCGCTGGCGTCGGCCATTCTCAATGCCCGGCCTTATACGTTCCTCGACGACGCACCGCTGGAAGAGCGGCGTACCCAGGCGGTGCTCAACCGGCGCTGGAACGAGGTGCACAGCAGTGACGACCTGGGCGCACTGGACGCCGACGCCATCGCTGCCGTGGCCGCCGAGGCCTGGCCGCAGCCGCGCAATAGCGACGAAATGCACGAAACCTTGATGAGCCTGGGCGCCATCAGCCAGGCGCAGGTCAGCGCCAACCCTGGTTGGAACCTGTTCCTCTGGCAACTGGCCAAGGCCGGCCGCGCCTTGCGCCTGCCCCGCGAGCAGTTGTGGCTGGCCCGCGAGCGCCTGAACCTGCTGCAGGCGATCTACCCGGCGACGCCCCTCGAACCGGCGCTGGAACAGTTGCCTGGCTTCGACCAGCCCATCGAGCCCGACAATGCCCTGGGCGAACTGCTGCGTGGCCGCCTGAGCGCCCATGGCCCACAGACGCTGGTACAGATCGCCGCGCCGTTGGGAATGCAGCCGCAGGCAGTCGAACAGGCCCTGGCCCGCCTGGAAGCCGAAGGTTATGTGCTGCGCGGCTATTTCAGCCCGGCCGCCAACGAGCTGCAATGGTGCGAACGCCATTTGCTGGCGCGCATCCACCGCTACACGGTCAAGCGCTTGCGTCGCGAAATCGAGCCGGTCAGCCTGCAGGACTTCATGCGTTTTCTGTTCGACTGGCAGCACCTGGCACCTGACACGCGCCTGCGTGGCCCGCAGGCTGTAGCCGAAGTGCTTGGGCAGTTGCAGGGCTTCCCCAGTGCAGCCACAGCCTGGGAGGCCGAACTGCTGCCCGCACGCATCCACGACTACAGCCCCCACTGGCTCGATGATGCGTGCCGCAGCGGGCAATTCGCCTGGAGCCGGTTGGCCGCGAGCCGCTCAGGCAGCACCTTGTCGAGCACCCCGCTGGTGTTGCTGCCTCGGGAGCACCTGGGGCTGTGGCGCAGCCTGGCGCCCGCGCCTGCCGTACAGAGCCTTGGCGCACGGGCGCAGCGGGTACATGAGGTGCTGCAGGCTCAGGGCGCGTTGTTCTTCGACGAACTGACCCACGATGCCCGCCTGCTGCCCAGCGAGCTGGAAACAGCGTTGCAGGAACTGGTGGGTGCCGGCCTGGTAGGTGCCGACAGCTTCACTGGCCTGCGCAGCCTGATCGCCCCGGCGGCGAAACGCGCTTCACGCCCCCGCCGGCGCGGCCATGCACCGTTGTCCAGCAGCATGTCCCATGCCGGGCGCTGGGCATTGCTGCGCCAGGGCACGGCGGATGACAGCCAGCGCCTGGAGCACATCGCCCACGCCCTGCTAAGGCGCTATGGCGTGGTGTGCTGGCGGCTGCTGGAACGCGAGAGCGATGTACTGCCGCCGTGGCGGGAACTGCTGCGCTGCTACCACCGGCTGGAGGCGCGCGGCGAGATCCGCGGGGGGCGCTTCATTGCCGGGTTGGCCGGTGAACAATTTGCCTTGCCGGAGGCGGTTGGGTTGCTGCGCCAGTTACGCCGGCGCGAGGCGGACGGCGCACTGCAGGTGGTCAGTGCCAGTGACCCGCTGAACCTGATCGGCTCGTTGCTGCCGGGGGTGAAGGTGCCGGCGGTGAGCGGCAACCGCCTGCTGTACCGCGACGGCGTGCCAGTGGCCAAGCGCGTGGCCGGGCGCCCTGTGTACCTGAGCGAGGCGCCCGCGCACGAGCAGGAAAGCTGGCGACAGAAGCTGCTGCGCGGGGCACCGTAAACAGCCTGCCTTGCCGAGCATGGACCAGGGCTGCTGAGGCTTGGCGTGGCGAGAATGATTTTCGCTACCCCGATTTTAATTTGCAGCGCCCGGCAACTTGGCTATGGTCGGGGTTTGCCCCCAGGCCCTGAGCCTGACCGCGCCATCGCAAGGACCCCGTATGAGCCTGTCACTTCTCAGCCGCTATGCCTTCTTCGCCGCCTGTGTCCTGTTCACCTTGGCGAGCCTGCCCTTCAGCCAGCATGAATGGCTGTGGCCCTTCACCCTGACCGCCGGCGTTCTCAGCCTGATCGGGCTGTTCGACCTGCTGCAGCAGCGCCACGCCGTGCGCCGCAACTACCCCATCCTGGGCAACATCCGCTACCTGGTAGAGGCCATCCGCCCGGAGATCCGCCAGTACCTGCTGGAGTCCGACAGCGACGCACTGCCGTTCTCCCGTGCGCAGCGCTCGCTGGTGTATGCCCGGGCCAAGAACGAAGCTTCCGACAAACCGTTCGGCACCTTGATCGATGTGTACCAGTCCGGCTTCGAGTTCATTGGCCACTCCATGCGCCCGGCGCCGTTGGCCGACCCGGCCAGCTTCCGCATCATCATTGGTGGGCCGCAGTGCAGCCAGCCGTATTCGGCCTCGATTTTCAACATCTCGGCCATGAGCTTCGGCTCGCTCAGCGCCAACGCTATCCGCGCGCTCAACCAGGGCGCCAAACTGGGCAACTTCCACCATGACACTGGCGAAGGCAGCATCAGCCCGTACCACCGTGAACACGGTGGTGACCTGGTATGGGAACTGGGCAGCGGCTACTTTGGCTGCCGCACCGCGGACGGGCGTTTCGACCCTGAGCGCTTCGCCGCACAAGCCCGTAGCCCGCAGGTGCGCATGATCGAAGTGAAGATGAGCCAGGGCGCCAAGCCTGGCCATGGCGGCATCCTGCCCAAGCACAAGGTCACCCAGGAAATTGCCGAGACCCGTGGCGTGCTGATGGGCGAAGACTGCATTTCGCCATCACGGCACAGCGCCTTTTCCACCCCCATCGAGATGATGCAGTTCATCGCCCAGCTACGCGAACTGTCCGGCGGCAAGCCGGTGGGTTTCAAGTTCTGCCTGGGCCACCCGTGGGAGTTCATGGGCATCGCCAAGGCCATGCTGGAGACCGGTATCCTGCCGGATTTCATCGTCGTCGATGGGAAGGAAGGCGGCACCGGCGCGGCGCCGGTGGAATTCACCGATCACATTGGCGTGCCCCTGCGTGAGGGGTTGCTGTTCGTGCACAACACCTTGGTCGGGCTGAACCTGCGCGACAAGATCAAGCTGGGCGCCAGCGGCAAGATCGTCAGCGCCTTCGACATCGCCAGCGTGCTGGCCATTGGCGCCGACTGGGCCAATTCGGCGCGCGGCTTCATGTTCGCCATTGGCTGCATCCAGTCGCAAAGCTGCCACACCAACAAATGCCCCACTGGCGTGGCCACGCAAGACCCGCTGCGCCAACGTGCGCTGGTAGTGCCGGACAAGGCCCAGCGGGTGCTGAACTTCCACCACAACACCTTGCGCGCGCTGGCAGAAATGCTGGCGGCGGCTGGCCTGGAGCACCCGGCACAGCTGGAGGCCAAGCACTTGGTGCGCCGCATCTCGGCCACCGAGATCAAGCTGTTCTCGCAGATGCATGTGTTCCTCAAGCCGGGCGAGCTGCTCACCGGCGAGGTGGATGGCCAGTTCTATTCGCGCATGTGGCAGCTGGCCAGGGCCGACAGCTTCGAGCCGCACAGTGAGGTGGCGGCCTGACGCGCCCCGGGGGCTGCTTGGCAGCCCTGCTGCGATCCCTGTGGGCGCTGGCTTGCCGGCGATGGGCCGCAGCGCGGCCCCGGCCAACTCAGGTCAGGAAGCGGTACTGGCCGTACCCTGCACGTTTTTGGGTGCCAACCGGAACACGTGGTACAGCACGGTCAGCAGTACCAGGAATGCCGGGCCGATGTACAGCGCCACCCGGGTGTCCTCGAAGTACGCCATCAGGCCCACCACCAGCACCAGGAACGCCAATGCCAGGTAAGAGCTCAGCGGCCACAACCACATGCGGTACTTCAGCCCCTGGCGCTCGGCAGGGGTAAGGCCGGCACGGAATTTCAACTGCGCCAGCAGGATCATCACCCAGGTCCAGATTGCGCCAAAGGTGGCAATCGACGTCACCCAGACGAAGACCTTCTCCGGCACCAGGTAGTTGGCCAGCACACCCAGCAGCAGCGCGCCGATGGACAGCAGCAGCGCATTGCGGGGTACCCCGTTGTTCGAGGTACGGGCGAAGGCCGCCGGGGCCTGGCCGTTCTGCGCCAGGCTATAGAGCATGCGCCCGGTGCTGAAGATGCCGCCATTGCATGAGGACAGCGCCGCGGTGATGACCACGAAGTTGATGATGCCCGCGGCGGTCTTGATGCCCAGGCGCTCGAAGGTCATGACGAACGGGCTGCCCTGGCTGCCAATTTCGTTCCACGGGTAGATCGACAGAATCACGAACAACGCACCGACATAGAACAGCAGGATGCGCCAGAACACCGAGCCGATGGCCTGCGGAATGGTTCTTTGCGGGTTACGGGCTTCACCGGCAGTCAAACCGATCATTTCCACGCCCAGGTAGGCGAACATCACCATCTGCAGCGACATCAGCACGCCGGTCACGCCATTGGGCATGAAGCCGCCGTTGCTCCACAGGTTGGCGATGCCCACTGCCACACCGTCATTGCCCAGGCCGAAGGCAATGATGCCGACGCCGCCCAGCACCATGGCGATGATGGTGACGATCTTGATCAGGGCGAACCAGAACTCGAATTCGCCGAAGGCCTTGACCGCTACCAGGTTGACCGCCCCCATGCTGCCCAGCGCCGCCAGGGCCCAGATCCAGCGGGGCACGTCGGGGAACCAGATCCCCATGTAGATGGCTACCGCGGTAATTTCCGCAACACAGGTCACCAGCCACAGGAACCAATAGTTCCAGCCAGTGAGAAAGCCCGCCAACGGGCCGAGGTAGTCCTGCGCATAGCGGCTGAACGAGCCGGCGACAGGGTTGTGCACGGCCATTTCACCAAGGGCGCGCATGATCACCAGAATGGCCAGGCCACCGATGATGTAGGACAGCATGATGGCCGGGCCGGCCATTTCGATGGCCTTGGCCGAGCCTAGGAAAAGACCGACACCGATACAGGCGCCCAGCGCCATCAGACGGATATGCCGTTCGCCCAGTTCACGCTTGAGCGGGCCGCCTTGGGTGGGCTGGCCATGGGCAGGGTGGTTGCCGACTGGCATAGCGATTCAACCTCATTTTGTTATTGGATTTGCCTTCGTGCAGCACCCGCCACGCCGATAGGCATGGCCTTGGCTTGCCAAGCTGGCCTCTTGGGCCGGCCTGCGTGCCGGGTCAGCGCAACCCGGCAGGGCGAAGGGGCGAGCAGTATAGGAAGACCGCTGAAGGGGTTTTCGCTGTATATCCATGAATAATCAGCGAGTTCTCCGGAGCCCCCGGTACCTTGATCAGCGCCGACAAATGTTTCCGCCTACCCGCTCACCGTCTAAGCTTCAGGCAAGCAAGACGAAAATACCTGGCCGGATTGAAGAATATGGGCGCACTGTGGCAATCGGAACCAAGCAGAACGGAAGCACCCGAGACACCGCCGGCCGAGACGCCACAACGCAAGCCCCCCCGGCAGCGTCGGCTATGGTGGCGGCTGATCATCCTAATCGTGCTGGTGGCGCTGGTGGCTGTCGGCTTCGCCGCCTACGACGAATTTCGCACGTCCGAGTTGCAGTCGCGGGAATTCAGCAAGCTCGCCAGCACCCTCACCTACTCGCTGCAGCCCGGCCCCAGCGACGCCATCGTCTACCCCGGTGACGGGCCGTTCGACAAACGCCTGGGCTACAGTGCCCTGGGTGAATTTCTGCCGCGCCTGCTCAAGCGTGACTACCTGATCAGCGAACAGGTCAGGTTTTCCCCGGCGTTGATGAACTACGTCGAGCATGGGCTGTTCGTGCCCTATATCGAGAAGATCCAGGCGGGCCTGTCGATCACCGACTGCCGTGGCGACACGCTCTACCAGTACAACTACCCGCAGCACCTGTACCCCGACTTTGCCGCCATCCCGCCCGTGATGGTCAATAGCCTGCTGTTCATCGAGAACCGCGACCTGCTCGACACCCAAGACCCGCGCAACAACCCGGCCGTGGACTGGCCGCGCTTCGCCAAGGCCGCCTACAGCCAGGTGGCCAAGTACCTGGCGCTGCCTGGCCAGTCGGCGGGTGGCAGCACCCTGGCCACGCAACTGGAAAAGTATCGCCACTCCCCAGATGGCCTGACCGTATCGGGGGCCGAGAAGATCCGCCAGATGATTTCGGCCAGCGTGCGCGCGTACCAGGGCGGCCCCGACACCACCGAGGCGCGCAAACGCATCGTGCGTGACTACCTCAATAGCGTGCCACTGTCGGCCGTGCCTGGCCACGGCGAGGTGCACGGCATGGCCGAGGGGCTGCGGGTGTGGTACGGCGCCGACTTCGACCAGGTCAACCAGGCGCTGACGTCCACCGCCACCGACCCGCAAAGCATGGCGGCGCGCGGCCTGGCCCTGCGCCAGGTGCTGTCGCTGATGATTGCCCAGCGGCGGCCCTCGCATTACTTGTCCAAAGGCCGGGTGGAACTGGCCGAGCTGACCGATTCGCACATCCGCGTGCTGGCCGCCAACAAGGTCATAGATCAGCCACTGGCCGACGCAGCGCTGGCCAGCAAGGCGGTGTACCGCGACTGGGTGGCGCAACCGACCATCGTGCCCATCGTCACCAACAAGGGTATCAGCCTGGCGCGCAACCGCCTGGCGGCCATGCTCAACCGCCCGCTGTACGACCTCGACCGCCTCGATGTCTCGGCTACCAGCACCCTGCAGGCCGACCTGCAATTGCAGGTCAGCCAATACCTGAAAAACCTTGCCGACCCGGCTTTCGCTGCGCAGATCGGCCTGATCGGCGAGCGCCTGCTCACCGCCAAGACCACCGACCAGGTGAGCTACAGCTTCACCCTGTTCGAACGCACCGCCGATGGCTCGCGGGTCAGGGTGCAGACCGACAGTACCGACCAACCATTCGACATCAACGAAGGTAGCAAGCTGGAGCTGGGCTCCACGGCGAAGTTGCGGGTACTGACGACCTACCTGGAGATCATTGCCGAACTGCACGACAAGTACGCCGGCAAGCCTGTCGCCGAGCTGAAAAAGGTCGACGTCGCCGAGCTTGACCGCATCACCCAATGGTCACTGGATTGGCTGGCGCAGAACAGCAAGAACCAGAGCCTGGATGCCATGCTCGACGCCGCCCTGGAGCGCAAGTACTCGGCCAGCACCGGCGAGGCATTTTTCACCGGCGGCGGCATGCATGTGTTCAACAACTTCCGCAAGGAAGACAACAGCCGCAACCCCACGCTCAAGGATGCCCTGCGCGAGTCGATCAACTTGCCCTTCATCCGCCTGATGCGCGACCTGGTGCGCTATGTGACCTACCAGCAGCCCTACAACCGCGTACCGCTGCTCAAGGATGACGCCGACCCGCGTCGCCAGGAATACCTGGCGCGCTTTGCCGACAAGGAAGGCACCAACTACCTGATGCGCTTCTGGAAGAAATACCAGCGCAAGACCTCGCAACAGCGCCTGGATACCTTCCTCGACAGCATGCGCGTGACCCCGCAACGGTTGGCCGCCGTGCACCGCTACCTGTTCCCCGAAGCGGGCCAGCAAACGTTCAATGCCTTTGTCCGCGCTCACCTCAAGGGTGACAAGAGCGCCCTGGGCAAACTCAGCGATGGCCGCCTGGCCGAGATGTACGAAGCCTATGGCCCGGGCAAGTACGACCTGCCCGACCAGGGTTACATTGCCAAGGTCCACCCCTTGGACCTGTGGCTGCTCGGCTACCTGCTGAAGAACCCCAGTTCGACCTTGAGCGAGATGGTCAACGCCAGCCGCTTCGAGCGCCAGGAGGTCTACGGCTGGCTGTTCAAGAGCCGCCACCAGGGCGCTCGCGACAGCCGCATTCGCACCATGGTGGAAATCGAAGCGTTCCTCGACATCCACCAGCGCTGGAAGCGCGTGGGCTACCCGTTCGACCACCTGGTGCCGTCGCTGGCGACCGCCATCGGCAGCTCGGGCGACCGCCCTGCCGCCCTCTCGGAGCTGGTCGGGATCATCCAGAATGATGGCATCCGCCTGCCCACACTGCGCATCGACACCCTGCATTTTGCCGCCAACACCCCCTACGAAACCAAACTGATCAGCGACCCGGACCGGGGGGTGCGGATTCTGCCGGTCGAGGTGGCACGCGCCCTCAAAGGTGCCATGTCGCAGGTGGTCGATGCCGGCACCGCGCGGCGCATTTCCGGCAGTTTCAAGCTGCAGGACGGCACGCCCCTGGTAATGGGCGGCAAAACCGGTACCGGTGACAACCGCATCGAAAGCTTTGGCGCCGGCGGCCGGCTGATCGGCTCGCGGTCGCTCAACCGCACCGCCACCTTCGTGTTCTTCCTGGGTGAGAACCACTTCGGCACCTTGACCGCCTTCGTGCCAGGGCGCTCGGCAGAGGCATTCAAGTTCACCTCGGCGCTGCCGGTGCAGGTACTCAAGGGCATGGCACCGATCCTCATGCCTTACCTGCAGCCGGGCAATCCGAACGAGTGCAAGCCCCCGGAAGTGGCCGCGAACTCGACCACGAAAGCGGACGAATCGAACAATTAGATGAGAATCATCAGCAATTGAGGGCTTGTCTTTAGATATATCTTGAGTAATATCTTACGATATATCGCAAAGAAGGAGCCACTATTCCCATGCGTGAACATACCCCCCATGACCCCTTCGAACGGCGCCCCGGGCGCGGCGAACGCGGCCCCCGTGTATTTGCCCCCGGTGACCTCAAGTTGCTGATGCTCGACTTGCTCGCAAGCCAGCCCGGCCATGGCTACGACCTGATCCGCCAGATCGAGAACCTGTTCGAAGGCAGTTACAGCCCGAGCCCCGGGGTGATCTACCCCACGCTGAGTTTTCTTGAAGAAGCCGAGCTGATCAGCGGCCAGGTGCAGGGCAGCAAGCGCCTGTATGCCATCACCGAGGCCGGCCGCGGTGCACTGGCGGACCAGGCGGTGGCGCTGGACGGCGTGCGCACGCGCATCGAAGTCAGCAAGCGCGCCTTGCGCGGCCACGATCGCCCGCCTGAAATTCACGAAGCGGTGGGCAACCTGCGCCATGCGCTGCACATGCACAGCGGCCGCTGGACACCTGAAGAAATCGACAGGGTTCGCGACCTGATCAACCACACCGCCAAAGCCATCGCTTCCGGGCCGGCCGGCGCTGCTACGGAGACGCTCCATGACTAACAGCATTCACCGCGTCAACCACGAGATTCGCCAGCGCTGCCTGCAGGTGCTGCGCGTCACCGAGCTTACCCCGCGCATGCGCCGTATCACGTTGGGCGGGGCTGAACTGCAAGGCTTCACCAGCTTGGGCAGCGACGACCATATCAAGCTGCTGTTCGGCGAAACCCCGGAGCAGCAACAGGCCATCGAGGCCCGCAAGCTGGGCAAGGACAGTGGCGTACGGCCCACCATGCGTGAATACACGCCACGGCGCATAGACCTGGTGGCCAACGAGTTGGACATCGACTTCGTCCTGCATGGCGACGGCCCTGCTTCCACGTGGGCGGCGCAGGCCGCGGTTGGGCAAACCCTGAATATCGCCGGGCCACGCGCTTCACTGGTGGTGCCGGATGTGTTCGACAGCTACTTGCTGATCGGCGATGAAACGGCCATCCCGGCAATCGGAAGGCGGCTCGAGGAGCTGCCCGCTGGCCGCCAGGTGCTGGCGGTGATCCAGATCGAGGACGAGCAGGAGCGCCAGCCGCTGCCGAGCAAGGCGCAGGTCGAGGTGATCTGGGTACGCCGCCACGAGGAAGACCTACTGGCATTGGTGCAGAACCTGACCTTGCCGCAAGGCCGGTTGTACGCCTGGGTAGCGCTGGAAAAAACCCTGACCCGCCAGGCCAAGGCGCTGCTGCTGGAAAAAGGCGTGCCCGAGGATGCTTTGAAAGCCGCGGCTTACTGGCGGGCCGACGGGGCTGGGGACGACGAATAATCGGCTTCAGCCTGTTACGGCCTCTTCGCGGGCAAGCCCGCTCCCACAGGTACATCACCAGCCTTGAAGACTGTGGTATTCCTGTAGGAGCGGGCTTGCCCGCGAAGAGGCCGGCACAGGCTAAGCAAACTTTTGCGCCCCACGCCAACGATCCAGCCCCAGCAACACCAGCCCGATCCCCCAGAACCCCGCCAGCACGCCCAGGGCATTGAGCAGCACTTGCCCGTACCCCAGCCTCGCCACATCGATGAACGGGTAGGCGTACAGGCCAATCTCGCTACCCCGCCACAAGGCGTAGCCAAAGTATACGGCCGGGTAGAGTGCCCACAGCGCCAGGTGCCGCAGACGCAAATGGCCCTTGGGCACCTCACACCACCAGTACAAGGCGTACAGCGCCGGCATCACATCGTGCAGCAACTCGTCGGCCAGCCATTGCCAGCCCTCTGGCTGCCACAAGTGGCGCAGCAACACGCTGTAGGCCAGCGCTACCAGCACAATGCTCGCGGCCACCGCGGAACTCACCGACGGCGACAGAAAAAAATGCCTGGCCCGGCCTTCGCGGCCAAACGCCGCATAACTGAGCACCGTGGCCACCAAGGTGTTGGTCAACACCGTGAAATAGCCAAACACGTTGATCAGGCCGCCGATCAGGCTGGCCTGCTCCTGCCAACGCGCCAGCAGTACCAGGTACACCTGCACGGTCAGGCCGAACCAGCCCAGCACCGCCATGCCGGTCAGCCAAGGTCGCCGCAGCACGTTCAGGCCTGACGCTGCAGCTTCACGTACAACTGCTCGACCTTTTCCCGCGCCCAAGGGGTTTTACGCAAGAAGGTCAGGCTCGACTTGATCGTCGGGTTGCTCTTGAAGCAACGCACGTCAATGCGTTCGGCCAAGCCCTGCCATTGGTAATGCGCCACCAGCTCGGTAAGGATCTGTTCGAGGGTCTTGCCGTGCAGCGCGTTGTGTTGGGCCGTGCTCATGCTGTACTCCGTGGGAAAGATGCGCACCTTACACGAGTGTAGTGGCGGGTGGGATCCGGCGAGGCCGCAGAAAAATGCTGGCCAGGGAAGAAACCTCTGTGCTGAAATAGTTATGTTATGTTGTAACACTATATGAGCATCTGCCAAGGAACGTCCCACTCTCATGTTGTCTGCACCGCTTCGCCTCTCCCCCCTTGCCGTCGCGCTCTGGCTGGCCGCTTCGCCCAGCCACGCGGTAGAACTTGAACCCCAGGTGATCACGGCCAACCCGCTGGGCAACCGCCAACTGGCCGCACCCAGCACCGTGCTCGAAGGCGACAACCTGCTGCAACAGCAGCACGGCAGCCTCGGTGAAACCCTGAACAAACAGCCCGGTGTCGCCTCGACCTGGTTCGGCCCTGGCGCCAGCCGCCCGGTCATTCGTGGCCTGGATGGCGACCGCATTCGCATCCTGCGCAACGGCGTAGGCGCCCTGGATGCCTCCTCGCTGTCCTACGACCATGCCGTGCCGCTGGACCCGGTGACCGTCGATCGTGTCGAAATCGTGCGCGGCCCTGCCGCACTGCTGTACGGCGGCAACGCCATTGGCGGCGTGGTCAACACCTTCGATAACCGCATCCCCGACGCCCCCATCGAGGGCATTCACGGCGCCGGTGAACTGCGTTACGGTGGCGCCGACACCACCCGCAGCAGCGCCGGCAAGCTAGAAGCCGGCGATGGCACGTTCGCCCTGCACCTGGATGCCAACAGCCGTCAGTTCAATGACCTGCGCATCCCTGGCTACGCCCGTAGCGCGAAAGTGCGCGATGCCGAAGAGCCCGGCAGCAAGCACCGCCTGGAAAACAGCGATGGCCGCCAGGATGGCGGCGCCATCGGCGGTGCCTACCACTGGGACCACGGTTACGCCGGCCTGTCGTACAGCCGCTACGACAGCAACTACGGCTCGGTGGCCGAATCCGGCGTGCGCCTGGACATGAAACAGGACCACTACGCCTTCGCCTCCGAACTGCGCGACCTCGATGGCCCGTTCAGCTCGGTCAAGGTCGATGCTGGCTACACCGACTACGAACACAGCGAAATCGAGGAAGGCGAGGTTCACACCACGTTCAAGAACAAAGGCTACGAAGCGCGTATCGAAGCCCGCCATCAGCCGCTCGGGCCGGTAGAGGGCGTGATCGGTGCGCAAGTCAGCCGCAACGAATTCTCTGCCCTGGGCGAAGAGGCCTTCGTGCCGCACACCGATACCGACAGCCTGGCGTTGTTCATGCTCGAACAGTGGCAAGCGACCGAGCGCCTGAACCTGAGCCTGGGCGCCCGCATGGAACACACCCGCGTGGCCCCGGATGCCAAAGGCAACGAGAACTTCGTCGACGCCAACAGCGCCAGCAGCTTCAATGCGTTCAGCCTGTCATCGGGCGCGGTGTACCAACTCGACCCGGTCTGGTCGCTGGCGGCCAACCTTGGCTATACCGAACGCGCCCCGACCTTCTACGAGCTGTATGCCAATGGCGCCCACGTCGCCACCGGTGCCTATGAAGTCGGTGATGCCAGCCTGAACAAGGAAAAGGCCATTTCCGCCGACCTGGCGTTACGCTTCGACAACGGTACGCACAAGGGCAGCGTCGGGCTGTTCTACAGCCACTTCCGCAATTACATCGGCCTGATCGGCACCGGCAACCTGCGCGAAGGCGGGCATGATCACGACCACGACGAAGCTGACCATGATCACGACGACGGTTTCCCGGAGTACCAGTACCAAGGTGTGCGGGCACGCTTCTACGGCATCGAGGCCCAGGACCGCTGGCAGCTGGTCGAGAACCGTTATGGCAGCTTTGCCCTGGAATTGTCGGGTGACTACACCCGGGCCAAGAACCTTGACAGCGGCGAGCCGCTGCCCCGTATTGCTCCGCTACGCCTGAACAGTGGCCTGGTCTGGGAGCTGGACCGCTGGCAGGCCCGGGTGGACGTGCAGCACGCCGCCTCTCAGCACCGCAAGCCGGCCAACGAAAGCAGCACCGATGGCTATACCACGCTGGGGGCCAGTGTTGGCTACCGCTTCGACGTTGGCCAGAGCCAGTGGCTGGCGTTCGTGCGCGGTGAGAACCTGACCGACCAGACCGTGCGCTATGCCAGCTCGATTCTGCGCGATATCGCGCCAGCACCGGGGCGCAGTGTGGAAGTGGGCCTGCGTACCACCTTCTGAAATGGTGGGGGCGCTTTGCGCCCCAATCGCCGGCAAGCCATTTCCTACACGTACTGCGCCACACCTGGGTAGGCGCAGGAACTGCGCAGAGCAGAGCCCTACGGACATTATTACCAATTGAACAATAATGACCTGCGACAATTTGTCTTTTTTTCTGACGCCTTCCCCTATATCCTCCCCGCCGCAAGCTGAAACGCTTCACTGAACTCCCACGTTGCCACATCCATTGAAAGCCTCGCCTTTCGATGCGCTTGCCGTTTTTTCAATAATCAGAAGATAGCGCTATCTCATGCTCCAACTGCCCAAAACCTGTTACATAGGCGTCGCCCTTGCTGCCTTGGCGACCCCCACCTGCGCCAGCGAAATGTTCGCCAACGACTCCCCGTGGATGCTCGGCGACTGGGGCGGCACCCGCACCCGGTTGCTTGAACAAGGCTACGACTTCACCCTCGGCTACACCGGCGAGATGGGCAGCAACCTGCACGGTGGCTACGACCATGACCGTACCGCGCGCTACAGCGACCAGTTCACCTTTGGCAGCCACCTGGACCTGGACAAGATCCTTGGCTGGCACGACACCGAAGTGCAACTGACCATCACCGAGCGCCACGGCGACAACATCAGCAACGACCGCATCAATGACCCACGCGTGGGTGGCTTTACCTCGGCCCAGGAAGTGTGGGGCCGCGGTGAAACCTGGCGGCTGACTCAAATGTGGATCAAGCAGAAGTACTTCGACGGCGCACTGGACGTGAAATTCGGCCGTTTCGGCGAAGGCGAGGACTTCAACAGTTTCCCCTGTGACTTCCAGAACCTGGCCTTCTGCGGCTCGCAGGTGGGCAACTGGGTGGGTGGCATCTGGTACAACTGGCCGGTCAGCCAATGGGCCCTGCGCGTGCGCTACAACCTCAGCCCCACCTTGTACGCGCAGGTTGGCGTGTTCGAACAGAACCCGTCCAACCTCGAGTCAGGTAACGGCTTCAAGCTCAGTGGCAGCGGCACCCAAGGTGCGGTCATGCCAGTCGAACTGGTATGGAGCCCGCGCGTCAAAGGCCTGAAAGGGGAATATCGCGCCGGCTACTACTACAGTAATGCCAAGGCACACGATGTTCTGAAGGACAGCAACGGCCAGCCGGCAGCCCTGAGCGGCGGCGCCTACCGCAGCAGCTCGAGCAAGCATGGCGTGTGGCTCGGCGCCCAGCAGCAGGTGACTGCACTGGCCTCCGACCATTCGCGTGGCCTGAGCCTGTTCGCCAACGCAACGATGCACGACAAGAAAACCAATGTCATCGACAACTATGTTCAGGCAGGACTGGTATTCAAAGGGCCTTTCGATGCCCGCGCCAAGGACGACATCGGCTTCGCCCTCGCCCGCGTGCACGTCAACCCTGGCTACCGCAAGAACGCCCGCCTGGCCAACCAGGCAGCCGGCCTTGACGATTACGACAACCCCGGCTTCCTGCCTGTGCAAGACACGGAATACAGCGCCGAGCTTTACTACGGCATTCATGTGGCCAACTGGCTCACGGTCCGCCCGAACCTGCAGTACATCCGCCACCCCGGCGGCGTGTCGCAAGTCGATGGCGCCCTGGTCGGTGGCCTGAAGATCCAAAGCAGTTTCTGAATTTTTTTGACGTGACGGAGAACCTGAAATGAGCACTGAAGGTGCCAACACTGGAAGCCGCTGGCTACCGCGCCTGATTGGCGCGCTGCTGTTGCTGATGGGCCTGGCCCTGCTGGCCGGCGGCATCAAGTTGAGCCAGCTGGGCGGCTCGCTGTACTACCTTGTTGCCGGTATCGGCTTTGCCTTGTCGGGCATTCTGCTGCTGGCCCAACGGCGCATCGCCTTGGGCCTGTACGGCCTGGTGCTGCTAGGCAGCACGGTATGGGCCTTGCTCGAAGTCGGCCTGGACTGGTGGCAACTGGTGCCGCGCCTGGCCATCTGGTTCGCCATCGGCGTGGTCCTGCTGCTACCGTGGGCACGCCGCCCGCTGATCGGCCCGGCCAGCACTGCCAACACGGCGGTGCTCAGCGTGGCCGTGGTGGCCGCAGGCGCCTGCGCCCTGGGCAGCCAGTTCACCCACCCGGGTGAGGTGTTTGGCGAACTGGGCCGCGACAGCAGCGAGATGGCCAGCGCCGCGCCGAGCATGCCGGACGGCGAATGGCAGGCTTATGGCCGTACCGAGCATGGCGACCGCTATTCGCCACTGCGCCAGATCACCCCGCAGAACGCCTACCGCCTGGAAGAAGCCTGGCGCATCCGCACCGGTGACCTGCCGACCGAGAACGACCCGGTCGAGCTGACCAACCAGAACACCCCACTGAAAGTCAACGGCATGCTGTATGCCTGCACCGCGCATAGCCGTCTGCTGGCACTCGACCCGGACACCGGCGCGGAAATCTGGCGCTATGACCCGCAGGTGAAGAGCCCCACCGGCACCTTCAAAGGCTTTGCCCACATGACCTGCCGCGGGGTTTCGTATTATGACGAGAACCGCTACGTCAGCCGCGACGGCAGCCCGGCCCCGAAAATCAGCGACGCCGGCCAAGCCGTGGCGCAGGCCTGCCCGCGCCGCCTGTATCTGCCCACCGCAGATGCGCGCCTGATCGCCATCAACGCCGACAACGGCAAGGTCTGCGAAGGCTTCGCCAACCAGGGTGTGATCGACCTGACAACCGGCATCGGCCCGTTCACCGCCGGCGGCTATTACTCCACCTCGCCCGCGGCCATTACCCGCGACCTGGTGATCATCGGCGGCCATGTCACCGACAACGAGTCCACCAACGAGCCGTCTGGCGTTATCCGCGCCTACGACGTGCACGACGGCCACCTGGTGTGGAACTGGGACAGCAACAACCCGGAAGACACCAAGCCGTTGGCCCCCGGCAAGATGTACAGCCGCAACTCGGCCAACATGTGGTCGATCGCCAGTGTCGACGAAGACCTCGGCATGATCTACCTGCCGCTGGGTAACCAGACCCCAGACCAGTGGGGCGCTGACCGCACCCCAGGCGCCGAGAAGTACAGCGCAGGTGTGGTAGCCCTGGACCTTGCGACCGGCAAGGCCCGCTGGAACTACCAGTTCACCCACCACGACCTGTGGGACATGGACGTCGGCAGCCAGCCGACCCTGGTGCACCTGAAGACCGACGATGGCATGAAACCGGCGATCATCGTGCCGACCAAGCAGGGTAGCCTGTATGTGCTCGACCGCCGCGACGGTACGCCAATCGTGCCGATCCGTGAAATCCCCACCCCGCAAGGTGCGGTGAAAGGCGACCACACTTCGCCGACCCAGGCCCGTTCCGACCTCAACCTGCTGGGCCCGGAACTGACCGAACAAGCCATGTGGGGCGCCACCCCGTTCGACCAGATGCTGTGCCGCATCCAGTTCCGCGAACTGCGCTACGAGGGCCAGTACACCCCACCGTCCGAGCAGGGCTCGCTGGTCTACCCAGGCAACGTAGGCGTATTCAACTGGGGCAGCGTATCGGTCGACCCGGTGCGCCAGTTGCTGTTCACCTCGCCCAACTACATGGCATTCGTGTCGAAGATGGTGCCGCGTGAACAGGTTGCCGAGGGCAGCAAGCGCGAAAGCGAAACCAGCGGCGTGCAGCCGAACACCGGTGCCCCGTATGCCGTGATCATGCACCCGTTCATGTCGCCCCTGGGCGTGCCGTGCCAGGCCCCGGCCTGGGGCTACGTGGCCGCCATCGACCTGTTCACCAACAAAGTCGTGTGGAAGCACAAGAACGGCACCACCCGTGACAGCACACCCGTGCCGATCGGCCTGCCGGTTGGCGTGCCCAGCATGGGCGGCTCGATCGTGACCGCAGGCGGCGTCGGTTTCCTCAGCGGGACCCTCGACCAGTACCTGCGCGCCTACGATGTGAACAACGGCAAGGAACTGTGGAAAGCCCGCCTGCCAGCGGGTGGCCAAGCCACCCCGATGACCTACACCGGCAAGGACGGCAAGCAATATGTGCTGGTGACCGCGGGCGGGCATGGCTCGCTGGGTACGCGGATGGGCGATTACATCATCGCTTACAAATTGGCTGAATAAGCTGCAAGTCACAAGCTACAAGCCGCAAGTAAAAGCGGGGCCAATGCGGTCCCGCTTTTTTCTTGCAGCTTGCAGCTTGCAGCTTGCAGCTTGAAACTTGAAACCCAATCCCCTGCGCCCCATCTAAGCACCATAGTCATTCACGCAGGTGCCCCATGAGCGACCAGCAGGATTTCCCGGAACACCCCGACGAACACAGCGAAGTCGAGCACACCACCCCCCAGGCCCAAGCCGGCCACGCCCTCGCCCTGCCCGGCCAACAACTGCCGGACAAGGTCTATGTGATTCCGATCCACAACCGCCCGTTCTTCCCGGCCCAGGTACTGCCTGTGATCGTCAACGAAGAGCCCTGGGCGGAAACCCTTGATCTGGTCGCCAAGTCCCCTGACCACTGCCTGGCCCTGTTCTTCATGGACACGCCGGCAGAAGACCACCGCCACTTCGATACCTCGGCATTGCCGCAATACGGCACGCTGGTCAAGGTGCACCATGCCAGCCGTGAAAACGGCAAGCTGCAGTTCGTGGCCCAAGGCCTGACCCGGGTACGTATCCGGACCTGGCTCAAGCATCACCGCCCGCCCTATCTGGTCGAAGTGGAATACCCGCGCCAGCCCGCCGAGCCTACCGACGAGGTCAAGGCCTACGGTATGGCCCTGATCAACGCGATCAAGGAACTGCTGCCGCTCAACCCGCTTTACAGCGAAGAGCTGAAGAACTACCTCAACCGCTTCAGCCCTAACGACCCGTCGCCGCTCACCGACTTCGCCGCCGCGCTGACCTCGGCTACCGGCGGCCAGTTGCAGGAAGTGCTGGACTGCGTGCCCATGCTCAAGCGCATGGAAAAAGTGCTGCCCATGTTGCGCAAGGAGGTCGAAGTCGCCCGCCTGCAAAACGAGATTTCGGCCGAGGTGAACCGCCAGATTGGCGAGCATCAGCGCGAGTTCTTCCTCAAGGAACAGCTCAAGGTCATTCAGCAGGAGCTGGGCCTTACCAAGGACGACCGCAGTGCCGACCTGGAGCAGTTCGAGCAGCGCCTGGAAGGCAAGACCCTGCCCGAGCAGGCGCGCAAACGCATCGATGAAGAAATGGGCAAACTGGCCATTCTGGAAACCGGTTCGCCCGAATACGCCGTCACCCGCAACTACCTGGAATGGGCCACTGCCCTGCCATGGGGCATCCATGGCAAGGACAAGCTCGACCTCAAGCACGCGCGCAAGGTACTCGACCAGCACCATGCAGGCCTCGACGACATCAAGGAACGCATCCTCGAGTTCCTCGCCGTTGGCGCCTGGAAAGGCGAGATCAGTGGCTCGATCGTGCTGCTGGTAGGCCCGCCCGGCGTGGGCAAGACCAGTATCGGCAAGTCGATTGCCGAGTCGCTCGGCCGGCCGTTCTACCGCTTCAGCGTCGGCGGCATGCGTGACGAGGCCGAGATCAAGGGCCACCGCCGCACCTACATCGGCGCCCAACCCGGCAAGCTGGTGCAGGCGTTGAAGGATGTCGAAGTGATGAACCCGGTCATCATGCTCGACGAGATCGACAAAATGGGCCAGAGCTACCAGGGCGACCCGGCCTCGGCGCTGCTGGAAACCCTCGACCCGGAACAGAACGTCGACTTCCTCGACCACTACCTGGACCTGCGCCTGGACCTGTCGAAAGTGCTCTTCGTGTGCACCGCCAACACCCTGGACTCGATCCCCGGCCCGCTGCTGGACCGCATGGAAGTGATCCGCCTGTCCGGCTATATCACCGAAGAAAAACTGGCCATCGCCAAGCGCCACCTGTGGCCCACGCAGTTGCAAAAGGCCGGGGTGGCCAAGGCCAGCCTGAGCATCAGCGACAGCGCGCTGCGCACGGTGATCGAGGGCTACGCCCGAGAGGCCGGGGTGCGCCAGCTGGAAAAGCAATTGGGCAAGCTGGTGCGCAAGGCGGTGGTCAAGCTGCTGGAAAACCCGGACGCCAAGCTGAAAATCGGCACCAAGGACCTGGAGGCCGCACTCGGCATGCCGGTGTTCCGCAGCGAGCAGGTGCTGGCTGGCAAAGGTGTGATCACTGGCCTGGCCTGGACCAGCATGGGCGGCGCGACCTTGCCGATCGAGGCAACCCGCATCCACACCCTCAACCGCGGCTTCAAGCTGACTGGCAAGCTGGGCGATGTGATGAAGGAATCGGCCGAGATCGCCTACAGCTACGTCAGCTCCAACCTCAAGCAGTTCGGGGGTGACCCCGGTTTCTTCAACGAAGCCTTCATTCACCTGCATGTGCCTGAAGGGGCCACCCCCAAGGACGGGCCGAGCGCTGGCATCACCATGGCCAGTGCCCTGCTGTCGCTGGCCCGCAACCAGGCACCGAAGAAAGGTGTGGCCATGACCGGCGAACTTACCCTCACCGGCCAGGTGCTGCCGATTGGCGGGGTGCGCGAGAAAGTGATCGCGGCACGGCGGCAGAAGATCTTCGAATTGATCTTGCCAGAGCCTAACCGCGGCGACTTCGAGGAACTGCCGGACTACCTGCGCGAAGGTTTGACGGTGCATTTTGCCAAACGCTTTGCCGACGTGGCGAAAGTACTGTTCTGACAGGCCTTGGGCTAATGCCAGTCAGTCAAGCCTTAGTGGCAGCCATTGGGCTGCTTCGCAGCCCATCGCCGGCAAGCCGGGCTCCCACAGGGGCAGTGCAGACCTCAAGCTTTGCGCGGTACCTGTGGGAGCCCGGCTTGCCGGCGATGGGCCGCACAGCGGCCCCAACCGCTTGACTGACCGGCATCAGGCACAAGCCCCACAAATTTCCTTGATCATCGGTTATCCTCAGGCCATCGCCAGCCTCCGGAGCCAACATGACCGCCCCTCGTCTGCTCGTTCCCCTGAGCTTCGCCCTGCTGGGCGCCTGCGCCCAGCAACCCACTCAACCCGTCGAACTGGACGCCGAAAGCGAGTGCCCCATCCGCCTGCAGGTTGGCCAGAACCTCACGCTGAGCCTGCCCAGCAACCCCTCTACCGGCTACCGTTGGCGTGTGCAGGACCCGGCAGCCGGTGTACTGCACAGCCTTGGCCCCGAGGTCTACAGCGCGCCAGACGACACAGGCATGGTCGGCAGCTCGGGCTTGTCCACCTGGCGCTACCAGGCCCACGCCCGGGGTGAAGGCAAGCTGGTGCTGGTCTACCAGCAGCCTTGGGCCACCGACGTCGCGCCCGTGCAAACCTTCGATTGCGCCCTTCGGGTCAACTGAGCTGCAGCGCCGGTCAGCCAATCATGCATCCAGGCCGCGGTTTGGCTAGAATGCCGCCCTTGCCTACCACCCGCAGCCTGGATCCGCCGTGAGCAAACAACCCGACCGCCTTTTTGCCCAACCCCTGGAGCAAGTGCCCGACTTCGTCTTCAACGAGGACGTGGTACGCGTGTTCCCAGACATGATCAAGCGCTCGGTGCCGGGGTATCCAACCATCGTGGAAAACCTCGGTGTGCTGGCCGCACGCTTTGCCCAGCCGCATACCGCCCTCTACGACCTGGGCGCATCGCTGGGTGCGGTCACCCAGTCGCTGCGCCGGCATGTGCGCAGCGATGGCTGCCGGGTGATCGCGGTCGACAACTCCGCCGCCATGGTCGAGCGCTGCCGCCAGTACCTCACCGCCCAGGACTCGATGTTCCAGGAGCTGTTGCCGGTACAGGTGCTCGAAGCCGATATCCTCGCCCTCCCCTTCGAGCCCGCGTCGGTGGTGGCGATGAACTTCACCCTGCAATTCATCGCCCCCGACCAACGCCTGCCACTGCTTGCCCGCATCCGCCAGGCACTGCTGCCCGGCGGTGCGTTGATCCTGTCGGAAAAGCTGCGCTTCGCCGATGAGCGAGCCCAGGACCTGCTCAATGAGCTGCACCTGGACTTCAAGCGGGCCAACGGTTACAGCGAACTCGAAATCGCCCAGAAACGCAGCGCCATTGAAAATGTGATGCGCCCCGATACCCTCGAAACCCACCAGGAGCGCCTGCTTGCCGCCGGCTTCTCGAAAGTGGTGCCGTGGTTCCAATGCCTTAACTTCGCCTCGTTGATAGCCCTGCCATGATCGATTTGTCTCCCCTGGTCCGCCGCCTGGCGGGTACCCCCCTGGCTTCCTGGTCGCAAGGCCTGCAAGCGCAACTGCAAGCCAAGCTGGAAAAGGGCCACGGTGACCTGGACCGCTGGCGCGGTGCGCTGGAAGCCTTGCCCGCCGTGCAAGCGAGTGAAGTCGACCTGGTCAACGGCCTGCGCCTGGACTGCGACTGCGACGCGGCCACCCGTGCACAGATGCGCCAGGCCTTGATGGGCCTGTCACCTTGGCGCAAAGGCCCGTTCGACCTGTTCGGCGTGCACATCGACACCGAATGGCGTTCCGACTGGAAGTGGTCTCGCGTGGCCCCCCACCTGGATCTCAAGGGCAAACGTGTGCTCGATGTCGGTTGTGGCAACGGCTACTACCAGTGGCGCATGCTCGGTGCGGGCGCCGACATGGTGATCGGCGTCGACCCCAACTGGCTGTTTTTCTGCCAGTTCCAGGCGGTGCAGCAATACCTGCCGGAGCTGCCCGCCTGGCACCTGCCTTTCGCGCTCGAAGAACTGCCGGCCAACCTGGAAGGGTTCGATACGGTGTTTTCCATGGGCGTGTTCTACCACCGCCGCTCGCCCATCGAGCACCTGCTGGCGCTGAAGGACTGCCTGGTCAAAGGGGGGGAGCTGGTACTGGAAACCCTGGTGGTCGAGGGTGATGAAAACCAGGTGCTGGTGCCCGAAGACCGCTACGCACAGATGCGCAATGTCTGGTACCTGCCTTCGGTACCGGCGTTGGCGCGCTGGTTGCGCCGTGCCGGCTTCAGCGACGTACGCTGCGTCGACGTGAGTGTGACCAGCATTGAAGAGCAGCGCAGCACCGACTGGATGCGTTACCAGTCCTTGGCTGACTTCCTCGACCCGAACGACCACAGCAAGACCATCGAAGGCCTGCCCGCACCACGCCGGGCCACCCTGCTGGCGCGCAAATAAAAAAAGCGCCCATGCGGGTAATGCCTGTCAGTTAAGTAATTTGGGGCCGCTTTGCGACCCTTCGCGGGCACGCCCGCTCCCACAGGGGATCGTGCATTTCTTGAGTTCAGCGCCCTGTGGGAGCGGGCGTGCCCGCGAAGGGCTGCAAAGCAGCCCCATTAACGCTCAACTGACAGGCATTACCCATGCGGGCGCCTGAAGACAGCGACGCCGGGGAGCAGTGTCGGCGCCGCTGCTGCGACTCAATCCTTGGCCACCTCACGGGCCTTCTCTTGCGCCTTGCGCTCGCGCTCGGCCACGGCCTGCTGCTTGTCGCCGTGCAGGCGCTGCTGGTCCTCGCGGAACGCTTGCCAGAACTGCCTGGAGCGCTCCGCACCGCCCTCGGCGTAGACACTGGCGCTGCCCAGGGCAAGGGTGGCCAACAGTAGGTATTTGGTCAGGTTCATCGGGGTTGCCTCATGGTAGCCGATCAGTCAGGCCATGGTCGCAGAGGCTGGCTAACAGCAAGGTGAGGCGCGGATTACAGTCCTGCAATGTGCCGGCGCAATCGCCATGCCGGCGCCGCAACGGACAGCCAGATAACACCCGCATTACAAATCCGTTATCTACGCCTCGGCCGCCAACGCATGCCGTAACATCCTGCGCCTTGACCCTGATGTCACTACAGGGTCGAGAATCGCCCACTTTTCACCACACCGAGCCAACCCATGCGCCTACTGATCATCGAGGACGAGCTGCGTACCGCCGATTACCTGCAGCAAGGGCTGCGCGAAAACGGCTATGTGGTCGACTGCGCCCATACCGGCACCGACGGCCTGCACCTGGCACTCCAGCACCCGTACGATCTGGTCATCCTCGACGTCAACCTGCCCGAGCTCGATGGCTGGACCGTGCTTCAGCGCCTGCGTGCCGAATCGGCCACGCGCATCATGATGCTGACCGCCCATGGCCGCCTGGCCGACCGGGTAAAGGGCCTGGACCTGGGCGCCGATGACTACCTGCTCAAACCCTTTGAATTCCCTGAACTGCTGGCGCGCATTCGCAGCCTGCTGCGCCGCAACGACCAGCAACTGCAACCCAGTACCCTGCTGGTCGCCGACCTTGAACTGGATCCGGGCCGGCACCGCGCCTATCGCGCCGGGCAACGCATCGACCTGACCGCCAAGGAGTTCGCCCTGCTCCACCTGCTGATGCGCCAAACCGGTGAAGTGCTGTCGCGCACGCAGATCATCTCACTGGTATGGGACATGAATTTCGATTGCGACACCAATGTGGTGGAGGTCTCGATCCGGCGCCTGCGCGCTAAGATCGACGACCCGTTCGACACCAAACTGATCCACACCCTGCGCGGTGTCGGTTACGTGCTGGAGGCGCGTTTTTGAAGACTACCAGCCTCTCTTTGCGCCTGGGCCTTAGCGTCACGCTGATGGGCGCTGCGCTGGTGTTGTTGCTGGCCTGCCTGGCCGTGTTCGCCCTGGATCACGAGCTGGACAGCCGCGCACGCAAGGACCTGGCGCGCAAGATGCTGCAGGTCGAGCACAACCTGCGCGTCGATCTGCGCAGCGAGGACCTGGGCACCAGGGCCCACCCCCTGCTCGACCTGGTGATGGGCCACGACAACCTCAGCCTCAGCGTACTGGCGCAGGAAAGCCGCCACCCGCACCTGCTCAGCCTGGGGCCGGCACTGGACTCGCGCGTCGCTGAGCTGCCCACCGACGAACGCCTGGCCTTTCACGCCTGGCGCGACAGCAGCGGCAACCAGATCCTGACCGTCAGCCGGTTGATGCGCCTGCGTGACAACACCCCGGTCAAGGTGCTGATGTCGCTCAACCGCGCCGACGATAACGCCCTGTTGCAGGCGTACCTGCACTCAACCCTGCTGGCGCTGCCGCTGCTGCTGCTGCTGATTGGCGCGGGTGCCTGGTGGCTGATGCAGCGCGGCCTCAAGCCCCTGCGCCATTTCCGGCGCATCGCTGGCCAGGTTTCGGCCCAGGACCTGCAGCATCGCCTGCCCGCCAGCGGCCTGCCACTGGAACTGGCTGAACTCGCGCGCAGCATCAACGTGATGCTCGACCGCCTTGACCAGGGTGTCAGCCAGCTCGCGCAGTTCTCCGACGACTTGGCGCACGAACTGCGTACCCCCTTGAGCAACCTGATGGGCAAGGCCCAGGTGACCCTGGCGCGCGAACGGGAGAACGCCAACTACCGGGAGGTGCTGGAAGACAGTATCGAGGAGCTGACCCGGCTCAACCGCATCATCAATGACATGCTGTTTCTCGCCCAGGTCAGCCAACCGCAAACCCAGGTGGCGCTCAAGCCCTTGGCGTTGGCCGACGAGACTGCCCGGGTAGTCGAGCTGTTCGCCTTCAGTGCCGAGCTCAAAGGCGTAGCGCTGCGGGTGCAGGGTTGGGGCACGGCGTTGGGCGACCGGTTGATGGTTCAACGGGCGCTGTCGAACCTGTTGAGTAATGCCATACGGCACAGCCCTGAGGGTGAACCGGTCGACTTGCATATCCAGCGTACAGGCAACGAAATACGGCTATCTGTGCAGAACCGTGGGCCAGGCATCGCTGCGGCTGAGCAGCCACAGCTGTTCGAACGCTTTTACCGGGTGGGTTCGGGGCGCTCGCGGTTGGAGGGCGGGACCGGCTTGGGGCTGGCGATCGTCAAATCGATCATGCAACTGCACAGCGGGCGGGTTGAGGTGAGCAGCAGCCCCTTGGGGCCGACCCGCTTTACCCTGGTGTTTCCTGCCGAGTGATCGGCCGCCTGTACCTGCCCTTTCGCGGGTAAACCCGCTCCTACACAGGTACCACAACCCCTGTAGGAGCGAGTTCACCCGCGAATAGGCCAGTACCACAACCCCTGTAGGAGCGGGTTCACCCGCGAATAGGCCGGTACAGGCAACTGACAGATCAGCGCGAAGCCGCGACGATCAGGGCTTTCATCTCGGCCACAGCAGCCTTGAAGCCCACGAACAGGGCATGCGCCACCAATGCGTGGCCAATGTTCAGCTCATTGATACCCTTGATCGCCGCCACAGCCTCGACGTTGTGGTAATGCAGGCCATGGCCGGCATTGACGATCAGCCCCTGACCCACGCCAAACGCCACACCGTCGACAATGCGCCGCAGCTCATCGGCCACCTCGGCTGGGGTTTGCGCGTCGGCATAGCGCCCGGTGTGCAGCTCGATGGCGGGGGCGCCGACCCGGCGTGAGGCCTCGATCTGCCGCTCGTCAGCATCGATGAACAGCGACACTTCGGCGCCAGTGCGTGCCAGGCGTTCGACCGCCGCCTTGATCCGTGCCTCCTGCCCGGCCACGTCCAGGCCACCTTCGGTGGTCAGCTCCTGACGGGTTTCAGGCACCAGGCAAATGTGCGCCGGGCGAATTTTCTCGGCAAAGGCCATCATCTCTTCGGTGACGCCCATTTCGAAGTTCATGCGCGTCTGCAGCACGTCCTTGAGCAGCACCACGTCGCGCTCCTGAATGTGCCGGCGATCTTCGCGCAGGTGCACGGTAATGCCGTCGGCGCCTGCTTCCTCGGCATCCAGGGCAGCCTTGACCGGGTCAGGGTAACGCGTGCCGCGGGCCTGGCGCAGGGTTGCCACGTGGTCGATGTTGACGCCAAGAAGCATGCGGTTGCTGTGAGTCACGAAAGGCTCTCCTGAAGATTGAGGCCCACAGCATACGTCGTGATCAGCGCTTGCGAAACAGTTCCCGGCTGACCAGTGGCTTGCCGCCCAGGTGAACGGCCAGGGCCTGGCGCATCAGGCGCTTGGCGGCGAGCAAGGCACCGTCCGCGCTCCAATCGGCTTGCGCCAGGGCCAGCAGCTCGGTGCCGCGGAACAAGCCGGGTTGCACCAGTTCGACCCGCTCCAGGCCTGCGTCCACGCGCAAGCGGTACAGGCCATCGGCGGCAATGGGGTGATCGTTGATGTCCTGGCTCAGGGAAAACGCGTAACCAAGCTCATCGAGCAGCCGCCATTCGAACGATCGCAGCAGCGGCTCCAGCGGGCGCCCCTCGGCCAAGGCCTGCAGGGTGAGTGCGTAGTGCTCGAAAAGGGCCACGAATGGCGCCTCGGCAGGCAGCAGGCGCATCAGCAACTCGTTGAGGTACAGCCCGCTGAACAGTGCATCGCCATGCAACCAGGCGGCGATGCCGGCGCTGTCCATGCGCCCGACATTCTTCAGCTCGCCACGCCCGCGCAGTTCGAGCTCCAGCGGCACGAACGGCCGTACCAGGCTGCCACCCTTGCCGCGCGCACGGCGCAGTACCGCGCGCATGCGGCCCTGCGGGGTGAAAAAGTCCACCAGCGCACTGGTTTCCTTGTAGGCGCGGCTGTGCAGCACATAGGCTGGCTGGCCGACAGGTTGTTCCATGGGAGATCACTCGTTCCCTGTAGCCAGGAAAACCGCACAGTGGGGCGGCTGTGCAGCCCATCGCCGGCAAGCCACACACCGACCGCATCGCACCCAGGGCTTGTGCAGCACCTGTGGCAGCTGGCTTGCCGGCGATGGGCCGCACAGCGGCCCCAACAGTATTGCTTACAGGTCGCCGTAACCCAGTGAACGCAACGCGCGCTCATCGTCGGACCAGCCACCTTTCACCTTGACCCACAGGTTGAGCATGACCTTGGAGTCGAACAGCACTTCCATGTCTTTGCGCGCCTCGGAGCCGATGCGCTTGATGCGCTCGCCCTTGTCGCCAATGATGATCTTCTTCTGGCCATCGCGCTCAACCAGGATCAGCGCGTGGATGTGCAGCACGTGCCCCTGCTGCTTGAATTCCTCGATCTCCACGGTGATCTGGTAAGGCAACTCGGCCCCCAGCTGGCGCATGATCTTCTCGCGCACCAGTTCGGCCGCCAGGAAACGGCTGCTGCGGTCGGTGATCTGGTCTTCCGGGAAGAAGTGGTCATTTTCCGGCAGGTGCTTGGCGATCTGCGCTTCCAGCGCCTCGAGGTTATGGCCCTGCTGCGCAGAAATCGGCATCACCTCGGCGTTCGGCAATTGCTCCTGCAGCCATTGCAGGTGCGGGATCAGCTCGGCCTTCTCTTCCATGCGGTCGGTCTTGTTGACTGCGATGATCAGCGGCCCGGTCACGTACTGCACGCGCTCCAGCACCAGTTGGTCCTCGTCGGTCCACTTGGTACGGTCGACCACAAAGATCACCACGTCGACGTCTTTCAGGGCCGCCGAAGCATTGCGGTTCATGTAGCGGTTCAGGGCCTTGTCGTTGGCCTTGTGCATGCCAGGGGTATCGACGTAGATCGCCTGCACATCACCTTCGGTCTTGATGCCGAGCATGTTGTGGCGGGTGGTCTGCGGCTTGCGCGAGGTAATCGCCAGCTTCTGGCCGAGGATGTGGTTGAGCAGGGTCGACTTGCCCACGTTCGGGCGGCCGACAATGGCTACATAGCCGCAGCGGGTCGGGTTGCTATCAGTCATTGCCATTCTCCACGCCCAGGGCGATCAGTGCAGACGCAGCGGCAACTTGCTCGGCAATACGCCGGCTAACGCCTTGGCCACGGCTCTTGTTGTTCAGCAGCACCACTTCGCATTCGACGAAGAAGGTGCGGCAGTGCGGCTCGCCCTGGATATCCACCACTTCGTAGCGCGGCAGCTCGCAGCTGCGCGACTGCAGGAACTCTTGCAGGCGGGTTTTCGGGTCCTTGTTGGTGTCGACCAGGGTCAGGCCCTCGAACTCATTGGCCAGCCAGGCCAGCACGCGCTCGCGGGCGGTTTCCATATCGGCGTCCAGGTAAATGGCGCCAATCAGTGCTTCCAGCGCATCGGCAAGGATCGACTCGCGGCGAAAACCACCGCTCTTGAGCTCGCCGGACCCCAGGCGCAGGTACTCACCAAGGTCGAAGCCACGGGCCAGGCGGGCCAGGGTTTCGCCCTTGACCAGCCGCGCCCGCAGGCGCGACAGCTGGCCTTCGCGGGCCTGCGGAAAACGCTCGAACAGCGCTTCACCGGCGACGAAGTTGAGAATGGCGTCACCCAGGAACTCCAGGCGCTCGTTGTTGCGCCCGGCGTAACTGCGATGGGTCAGCGCCAGGAGCATCTGGTCCTGGTTCTTGAAGGTGTAGCCGAGCTTTCGCTCCAGACGGGCAAGGGAAGCACTCATGCGGCCACCCGTTGGTTATTTAACGCGTTGTTCAAATCAACATCCTGAAAGACTGTTTGGCTGTGGCCCGCCGCGCGATGTGCGGCGAATCTCCCGATCCCTGAGAACACAGCCTATGTCAGAAATGCATTCGGCGCTGTCTGCTGGACAGCGCCGATGGGTATCAATGGATCAAACCGACCCGCGACAGGTTGGGCAGGTGGCTGAGCTTGGGTTCCGGCCAGCTCATCCATACCGCGAAGGCCTTGCCGACGATGTTCCGGTCCGGAACCATGCCGTGCAGCTCCTTGGGAATGTTCGGGTCATCCCAGAAACGGCTGTCGTTGGAGTTGTCGCGGTTGTCGCCCATCATGAAGTAGTGGCCTGCCGGCACGGTCCATTGCTGGTCCGGCGGCATGCGATAGCGGCTCATTTCCTTGCGGATCAGGTGTTCGGTCTCGCCCAGCTTTTCCTTGTACAGCGTGGCGCTGCCCAAGGTGCCCGGCTCGCTACCTACCAGCTGTTCGGCAACCGGCTGGCCGTTGACGAACAGGCGCTTGTCGTTGGTGTAACGCACCACGTCGCCTGGCAGGCCGACCACACGCTTGATGTAGTTGACGTTCGGGTCGCTCGGGTAACGGAACACCATGACGTCGCCGCGCTGCGGGTCACCCACTTCGATGACCTTCTTGTCGATCACCGGCAGGCGAATGCCATAGGAGAACTTGTTCACCAGGATGAAATCGCCCACTTCCAGAGTGGGTTTCATCGACCCCGAAGGGATCTGGAACGGCTCGACCAGGAACGAGCGCAGTACCAGTACGATGAACAGCACCGGGAAGAACGACTTGCCGTACTCGACCAGCAACGGTTCCTTGTTCAGACGCTCGACCACCGCCATTTCAGGCTGGCTTACGCTGCCCTGATAGTTGGCAATTGCCGCACGCCGGCGCGGGGCCAGGAACAGCAAGTCGATCAAGCCCAGCAAACCGCAGACGAATACGGCAATGACCAGCAACAGCGGGAAATTTAGCGACATAGGACCTAGCTATCCAACCTGAGCACGGCGAGGAAGGCTTCCTGTGGAATTTCCACGTTGCCCACCTGTTTCATGCGTTTCTTACCGGCCTTCTGCTTCTCCAGCAGTTTCTTCTTACGGCTGACGTCACCACCGTAGCACTTGGCCAGTACGTTCTTTCTGAGCGCCTTGACGGTTGTCCGGGCAATGATCTGGCCGCCAATGGCTGCCTGGATCGCCACGTCGAACATCTGCCGAGGGATCAGTTCCTTCATCTTCTCGGTCAACGCACGGCCTTTGTAGGCCGCGTTGTCGCGGTGCACGATCAATGCCAGGGCATCGACCTTGTCGCCGTTGATCAGCACGTCCAGCTTGACCAGGTTGGCCGACTGGTAGCGATCAAAATGGTAATCCAGCGAAGCATAGCCGCGGCTGGTGGATTTGAGGCGGTCGAAGAAGTCCAGCACCACTTCGTTCATCGGCATGTCATAGCGCACCTGCACCTGGCTGCCGAGGAACTGCATGTCGCGCTGCACGCCACGCTTCTCGATGCACAAGGTGATCACGTTACCCAGGTGCTCCTGCGGCACCAGAATGGTCGCGGTCACGATCGGCTCGCGGAAGTCGGCCACGGCTGAAACATCCGGGAGCTTGGACGGGTTGTCGACGACAATAGTTTCGCCGGTTTTCAACTCCAGCTCGTAGATCACGCTGGGTGCGGTGGTGATCAGGTCCAGGTCGTACTCGCGCTCCAGGCGCTCCTGGATGATCTCCATGTGCAGCATGCCGAGGAAGCCGCAACGGAAACCGAAGCCCAGTGCATCGGAGCTTTCCGGCATGTACTGCAGCGACGAATCGTTCAGGGTGAGCTTCTGCAGGGCATCGCGGAAGTCTTCGAAGTCGTCGGAGCTGACCGGGAACAGGCCTGCGTAGACCTGCGGCTGGATTTTCTTGAAGCCTGGCAGCACTTCGACCTCGGGGGTCGAGGACAAGGTCAGGGTGTCGCCTACCGGGGCACCGTGAATGTCCTTGATGCTGGCGATGATGAAGCCCACTTCACCGGCTTTCAGGTCGGCGGTCTGGGTGTGTTTCGGGGTGAACACCCCCACGCTGTCGACCAGGTGCACCTTGCCGGTGGACTTGACCAGGATCTTGTCGCCCTTCTTGACGCGCCCCTGGCGCACGCGCACCAGCGAGACCACGCCCAGGTAGTTGTCGAACCAGGAGTCGATGATCAGCGCTTGCAGCGGCGCATCGATTTCGCCCACGGGTGCCGGGATCGAGTGCACCAGGCGCTCGAGCACCTCGTCCACACCCATGCCGCTCTTGGCACTGCAGGCCACGGCGTCAGTGGCGTCGATACCGATGATTTTCTCGATTTCGTCCTTGACGCGGTCCGGGTCGGCCTGGGGCAGGTCCATCTTGTTGAGGACCGGCATGACCTCCAGGCCCTGCTCGATGGCAGTGTAGCAGTTGGCTACCGACTGGGCCTCTACACCCTGGCCGGCGTCGACCACCAGCAGTGCGCCTTCACAGGCTGCCAGCGAGCGCGAGACTTCGTAGGTGAAGTCGACGTGGCCGGGGGTGTCGATGAAGTTCAGCTGGTAGATCTTGCCGTCCTGCGCCTTGTAGTGCAGCGTGACGCTGTGGGCCTTGATGGTAATACCGCGTTCGCGCTCCAGGTCCATGGAGTCCAGTACCTGGGCTTCCATTTCGCGAGCCGTCAGGCCACCGCACATCTGGATGAAACGGTCGGCCAGCGTCGACTTGCCATGGTCGATGTGGGCGATGATGGAGAAATTGCGGATATGACTCAAATCACTCACGGGTCAACACTCGAAAAGGCTGCGAGCCGGACGCCCGCCGAAAAATAGCCGGGCATTGTACCTTAAGCTGTTCGCAGATGGGAGATTCCTCTGCCCGACTGTACACAACTACCCGCCAGTCAATTGTGAATATTCATGAAAAAGGGCAGCCGAAGCTGCCCTTTTCGCCCCACCTGGCCGCTTATTCAGCGAGCTTGAAGGTGATGAAGCTGGCACGGCCCTGACGCAGCACGCGCATCGACACCGAGCGGTTCTTCGGCAGTTCCTTGGCGATTTCGGTGAATTCCTTGGCCGAGCCGATGGCCTGGTTGTTCAGGTGGCTGATGACGTCACCCGGGCGCAGGCCGATGAGCGCTGCCGGACCATCCTGGACTTCCTTGATCACCACGCCGCCCTTGAGCTCGAGGGATTTTTTCTGCTCGGCGGTCAGGTCGGCGACCGCGACACCCAGGCGGTTGCTGCTGCGCTCGGTGCTGCCGTCGGCACCGGCGGTGATGTCGGCGTCGTCGTCCGGCATGGCGCCCACGGCCACGTCCAGGGTCTGGCGCTTGCCGTTGCGGATGATTTCCAGCTTGGCTTTCTCGCCATCCTTGAGGCTGCCGACCAGGTGCGGCAGGTCGGCCGACATGACGATCGGCTGGCCGTTCATGCTCAGGATCACGTCACCCACCTGCAAGCCACCCTTGGCAGCCGGGCCGTTTTCCAGCACCTGGGCTACCAGGGCGCCGGCCGGCTTGTCGAGGCCGAAGGATTCGGCCAGGTCCTTGTTGACCTCCTGAATCACCACGCCCAGCCAGCCGCGGCTGACTTTGCCGTCTTTCTTCAACTGGTTGGAAACGTCGAGCGCCACATCGATCGGGATGGCGAACGACAGGCCCATGAAGCCGCCCGAACGGGTGAAGATCTGCGAGTTGATACCCACCACCTCGCCCTTCATGTTGAACAGCGGACCACCGGAGTTACCCGGGTTGATGGCCACGTCGGTCTGGATGAACGGCACATAGGTATCGTTGGGCAGGGTGCGGCCCTTGGCGCTGACGATGCCCTTGGTCACCGAGTGGTCGAAGCCGAACGGCGAACCGATGGCCAATACCCACTCGCCCACCTTGAGCTTCTCGGAGTCACCCAGTTTCACGGTGGGCAGGTTCTTGCCATCGACCTTGAGCAAGGCCACGTCGGTACGGGGATCGGTGCCGATCAGCTTGGCCTGCAGCTCACTGCGGTCCGACAGGCGGACGATGATCTCGTCGGCATCGGCGACCACATGGTTGTTGGTCAACACATAGCCATCGCTGGAAATGATGAAGCCAGAGCCCAGCGACATGGCCTCACGCTGGCGATCGCCACGCGGCGAGCGCGGCTGTTGCGGCATGTTGCGCTCGAAGAATTCGCGGAACATCGGCGGCAGGCCTTCCAGGTCCGGCATCTGGCCCTGGGCGACGCGGCGGTCCGGCAGCTTCTGCTTGGTGCTGATGTTGACCACCGCGGGCGAGGCCTGCTCGACCAGCGTGGTGAAGTCCGGCAGGGCTTCGTCGGCCTGGGCGGTGAGCGCCTGGCCGAGCATCAGCACGGTGGCGACCATCATTAGGTAGGATTTCAAGCGTGGTATTGACATACGGCTCCCGTCACAACGAGCGGTAGTTAGAAAGGCCCCTGCACAAAACAGGAAAGGCCAGGCTCCTGAAAGCCTGACCTATAGAAAATTTGCCGCAGGATTGCAAATGACAATGCTTTAATTTCATTTCAGGCGCGTGCCCGGCTGCCTTTGGCACGGCCCGCAAACGGGCGCCATTACTGGCGTGCCTGGGCATCCTGAGGTCGCATGGACAGGGCAACACGCTCTGCCGTACCCAGGGGGATTTCACCGACGACCGTCACCATGACCTTGCCCTTGGGCGTATTCAGGCGACGCGAAACCGCCGACGTCGGCCCAAGCTGGGTGCGCACATCGTTACCACCGTCATCCTTGACCGGCTCGAGGAACACCGAGAAGCGCGCCAGGCCATCGTCGTACATCAGGCTACTGACCGAGCTGCCAAGCTTGGGGTCGCGGTGCACGGTGCTGTTGACCAGTTCGAAGCCCGGCGGCAACCAGTCCGAACGCCAGGCGGCGATGTTGTCATTGCTGACCGAGGCCACATGCTGCACAGGCTTGCAGGCGGCGCTTGGTTGCAGGTCGCTGTCGCTGGGCAGGTCATCGGTATCGAGACGGGTCATCTGGAAGCGTTCCAGCAACTGCCCCTTGTCGTTGAGCATCAAGGAGCGCAGCGGCAGGCCGGTCTTGCGGTCCAGGTGCAATTCGAAGGCATAGCGGTGCTGGTCGCGCGGCGTGAGCGTCACAATCACGGCGTCACGCCCGGCCACGCGTGACTTGCCCGCCATGCTCAGGTCGTACCAACCCATGAGCTTCAGGGGATCGAGCACACGCGGTGCAGTATCTGGAGGGCTGGTAACCCCGCTGGCCAAGGCGCCGCTGACACACGCCACCTTGCCATCCACGCGCACGATTTCCTCGGCAGCGCCGTCGAGCTGCAATAGCCGCTCGCTGACCTTGCCGCCCTCTACCCTGTGCCAGATATCGTGGGAAGAAAAACTACCGTTGCGTTCGTAGACGAAAGCGCCTTGGTAGCTCTGTTTTTGCTCGGCCTGTGCCAGCTTGTTCAGCCATTCACTCGCCTCGGGCGAAGAATTGGCTGCCAACGCTGGCACCGTCATGCAGCTGCCAACCAGCAGCGTCAGGAGAGGTAGCGCGCGCATGAGCCTCCTTACTTAACGGTTTTCCAGGCTGGCAGCGCGGGCATACGGCAGTGCAGTTTCAGTACCCTTGAGCGCAGACTCCTGAGCATGCTGGCGCAGGTAACCTGGCAGACGCTGGTCCCAGCCGGCCTGGTTCTGCAGCACACCGTTGGCCATTGGCCCGGTCGGTTGCTCGCTGCTCTCGGTGTAACCTGCCAATACTGCAGGGCCCTGTGCTTGTGGCACGCTCACGCCCTGCTGGACCGGCTGCTGGGCAGCCAGCTCGGCACCGGTGATCTCGTCCTGGTTGTACATGCGCACACCCGCCAGCACTGCCACGGTGACCGAAGCAGCCACAGCCAGGCGGCCGATGCTGCGCCACGGGCCCTTGTTGACCTTGGCCGGCACGGCTTCATCGGCCAGCGCCGCAGACACCGCCGAGGCGATATCCAGGTTGGGCAGCAGCAACTCCTTGTGCATGGCTGCGCGGGCTACCTGGTAACGGGACCAGGTGGCACGGGTTTCGGCTTCGTCGACGGCGTTCAACACCCGACGCAATTCCAGTTCGTCCGCTTCGTTATCCATTACCGCGGACAGCGATTCCTGCAAAGCTTCACGACTCATGGCGGTTCCTCTCTTGGCTGTCGCCGCTGTCTCAGGTTTCCTGCAACAACGGTTGCAGGGCTTTGTCTATGGCCTCCCGAGCGCGGAAGATTCGAGAGCGCACGGTACCCACCGGACATTGCATGACACTGGCAATGTCTTCGTAACTCAGGCCATCGAACTCACGCAGGGTAAGCGCCGTGCGCAGGTCTTCGGGCAGTTGCTGGATGGTGCGATGGACGGTGCCTTCGATCTCATCCCGCAACAACGAGCGCTCTGGAGACTCAAGATCCTTGAGGCCATGATCGCCGTCGTAAAACTCCGCATCCTCGGAGCTGACATCGCTGTCTGGCGGCCGTCTTCCACGGGACACCAGGTAGTTCTTCGCCGTGTTGATGGCGATGCGGTACAGCCACGTGTAAAACGCACTGTCGCCGCGGAAATTGCCAAGTGCACGGTAGGCCTTGATAAAGGCTTCCTGCGCAACATCCTGGGCCTCGTGGGTATCGTGAACGAACCGCACGATCAACCCGAGAATCTTGTGCTGATACTTCAGCACCAACAGATCGAACGCTCGCCTGTCGCCGCGCTGCACGCGCTCGACAAGTTGCTGATCCTCTTCCTGGGTTAGCATGAACACTCCTCAGTGAACTCGAAGGAGCGTTGCAACAGCCATCGCTCAGGCTTGCAACCATAGACTCGGGCTTTTCGCAAAAGTTCTCCCCTCCAAGCAAGTTTCCTGCAGCCCTTGGTCGGCTTGCACGGAAGACGAGGCACGGTCATCGCCGGCTTCGTCGATAATCAGGTTACGTGTACGCAGGGACAGCCGGGACAGGCCTGCCGCCCTGCGTCGCCGCGGCAATTTGTGGCGTGCGGGCAACCTTCATAGGATTTCCGGCCATGTCGGAAAGTTCCCACAAAGGTTGGCCACGCTGGCAGCTGGCATGGAAATTGGCCACCGGGGGCTGCTATAAAGGCAGCCCGGTCGAGCGAACAATAGTTTCACTATGCCACCTGCGCGTGGCTATTGTGCCGCGCCCCCTCCAAAGATTACTAGTGTCCCGACATGAGCCAACAATTCCAACATGATGTCCTGGTGATCGGCAGCGGTGCCGCCGGTCTCAGCCTGGCACTCAACCTCCCCAGACACCTGCGCATCGCCGTGCTGAGCAAGGGCGACCTGGCCAATGGCTCGACCTTCTGGGCCCAGGGCGGTGTCGCTGCGGTGCTGGACAATACCGACACAGTGCAGTCGCATGTGGAGGATACCCTCAATGCCGGCGGCGGCCTGTGCCATGAAGACGCCGTACGCTTCACTGTCGAACACAGCCGCGAAGCCATACAGTGGCTGATCGAGCAAGGCGTACCGTTTACCCGCGACGAGCACAACAGCGTCGACGATGGCGGCTTCGAGTTCCACCTTACCCGTGAGGGCGGCCATAGCCACCGGCGAATCATCCACGCCGCCGATGCGACCGGTGCCGCCATTTTCACCACGCTGCTCAAGCAGGCCCGCTCGCGCCCGAATATCGAGCTGCTGGAACAGCGCGTGGCAGTCGACCTGATCACCGAGCGGCGCCTGGGCCTGCCCGGCGAGCGCTGCCTGGGCGCCTATGTGCTCAACCGCAACAGTGGCGAGGTCGACACCTTCGGGGCACGCTTCACCGTGCTGGCCACTGGCGGCGCGGCCAAGGTCTACCTCTACACCAGCAACCCCGACGGCGCGTGTGGCGACGGCATTGCCATGGCCTGGCGGGCCGGTTGCCGGGTGGCGAACCTGGAGTTCAACCAGTTCCACCCGACTTGCCTGTATCACCCGCAGGCCAAGAGCTTCCTGATCACCGAGGCCCTGCGTGGCGAGGGCGCCCTGCTGCGCCTGCCCAATGGCGAGCGTTTCATGCCACGTTTCGACCCGCGCGAGGAACTGGCGCCCCGCGATATCGTCGCCCGCGCCATCGACCACGAAATGAAGCGCCTGGGTGTGGACTGCGTGTACCTGGACATCACCCACAAGCCAGCCGAGTTCATCAAGGGCCACTTCCCCACCGTGTACGAGCGGTGCCTGGCGTTTGGCATCGACATCACCCGCCAGCCGATTCCGGTGGTGCCTGCCGCGCACTACACCTGCGGCGGGGTAATGGTCGACGACCGCGGCCACACCGATGTGCCGGGTTTGTACGCGATTGGCGAAACCAGTTTCACGGGCCTGCATGGCGCCAACCGCATGGCCAGCAACTCACTGCTGGAGTGCTTTGTGTATGGCCGCGCCGCGGCTGCCGACATCGAGGCCAACCTGCAGCAGGTGAGCATGCCAAGGGCTCTGCCGGGTTGGGATGCCAGCCAGGTGACCGATTCGGACGAGGACGTGATCATCGCGCACAACTGGGACGAGTTGCGGCGGTTCATGTGGGACTACGTGGGTATCGTGCGCACCAGCAAGCGCCTGCAGCGGGCGCAGCACCGCATTCGGTTGCTGCTGGATGAAATCGACGAGTTCTACAGTAACTACAAGGTCAGCCGCGACCTGATCGAACTGCGCAACCTGGCACAGGTGGCCGAGCTGATGATCCTGTCGGCGATGCAGCGCAAGGAGAGCCGCGGCTTGCATTACACCCTGGATTACCCGGGCATGCTGGACGAAGCAAAGGACACGGTGCTCAGCCCGACCTGAGCGCTGCAGCGCCCCAGCGCCGCCGGCTGAATTTCAACCGCACCCGCAACCGCCGATGCTCATCCGCGCCCAGGGCATCCGGCGGTACGCACTGGCTTTGCCCCAACCAGCGCCCGGCGCGCTCAAAGCGCACCACCACCAACCCAGGCAGGGCCATGCTGTCCCGGCACAGCCGCACCGGCTGCCAGCCACCACCACGGGTGTACACCTGCCAGCCGCGCACATCACGGCGCAAGCCGGTAACGGCCTGTTCATGGGTCAACAGAATACGGCGGGGAAGCGCCCAGGCAGCGTGGGCAAGGCAGGCAATGATGAGGGTAAACGCCAGCCAGGCTGGCAGCGCACTTGCCCACGCGGCGAGCCAGGCTACCCCCTGGCATGCCAGGTAGACCGCCAGCAGCCGGCGCGAGCCCTGCCAGCGGCACTCATAACACTCACTTGGGCTGGACACGGTCCAGAATGATGCGAACCATGCGCTGCAGCTCCGGGTCTTCAGACTCGGTGCGCTCCATGAACCAGCCGAACATGTCCTGATCCTCGCAGCTCAACAGGCGCACATACAGTTCGCGGTCGGCCTCGTTGAGGGTGGGGTAGACTTCCTGGGTGAAAGGCACCAGCAGCACGTCCAGTTCCAGCATGCCGCGGCGGCTGTGCCAGAACAGCCGGTTGAGTTCAGTTTGTTCGACCATGGGGCCCTCCTCGAATGGCCCGCCAGTATACAGCCAGGCGAGCGCAGCGGCACCGGGCGTTGGTCTACTCACCTACCTATTTTGTTACCGGCGTTCTATGATGGCCGCCAGTCTTTAGCCACCGCGATGACCCATGGCCGATTCCGCTTTCTTCTGCCCCCTGTCCCACGAGGGCATCCTCGCCGTCCGCGGCTCCGATGCAGGCAAGTTCCTGCAAGGCCAGCTGACCTGCAACATCAACTATCTCAGCCAGGAACATGCCGGCCTCGGCGCCCGCTGCATGGTCAAGGGGCGCATGCAGTCGAGCTTCCGTATCCTGCCCGAAGGCAACGGCTACCTGCTGGCCATGGCCAGCGAGCTGCTCGAGGCGCAATTGGCCGACCTGAAGAAGTACGCCGTGTTTTCAAAGGCCACGCTCACCGATGAGAGCAGCGCCTGGGCACGCTTCGGCCTGCAAGGGGGCGAAGCGGCACTGCAAGCACTGGGGATCGACCTGCCCAGCGCCGCGGGCAGCACCGTGCGCCAGGCCGGGCTGATCGCGATCACCGTGTCCGCCGGCCGCGTAGAGCTGTGGGTAGCGGCGGACAACGCCGAGCCCGTGCGCCAGGCCCTCGCCGCCGCCCTGCCCGAAGGCAGCCTCAACGACTGGCTGCTCGGCCAGGTCCGCGCCGGCATCGGTCAGGTCATGGGGCCGACCCGCGAGCTGTTCATTCCCCAGATGATCAACCTGCAAGCCGTCGATGGCGTCAGCTTCAAGAAGGGCTGCTACACCGGCCAGGAGATCGTCGCGCGCATGCAGTACCTGGGCAAGCTCAAGCGCCGTCAGTACCGCCTGGCGCTGGACCAGGCCGCCGTTCCGGCGCCGGGGGCGGAAATCTTCTCGCCCACCCACGGCTCGTCGGTCGGTGAAGTGGTGCTGGCCGCCAGCAACGGTGCCGGCTGCGAATTGCTCGCCGTGCTGAGTGCCGAGGCGGTAGAGGACGACAACCTGCACCTGGGCAGCCTGGAAGGCCCGCGCCTGCAGGTGCTGACCCTGCCTTACGAACTGGACCGCGACCGGGAAATCCAGCGCTGACCAGCCTGCCCCGCCCGCATGGCGGGGCCGCACCACCACTGCGGTAGACACGCCCATGAACAAGCTGGCCGAGATGGTTCAAGCACAGTTGCTCGATGCCATCGAAAAGGATGACCTGGTCCTGCCGACCCTGCCCGAAGTTGCCTTGAGCATCCGTGAGGCGGCAGAAGACAGCGAGATCAGCGTAGCGGCCCTGAGCAAGGTGATCGGCCGTGATGCGGCGCTTTCGGCGCGCCTGATCAAGGTCGTCAACAGCCCACTGCTGCGCGCGGCGGTAGAAGTGACCGACCTGCACACCGCCATCACGCGGCTGGGCATCAACTACAGCTGCAACCTCGCCATCGGCCTGGTCATCGAGCAGATTTTCCACGCCCGCTCGTCGGCCGTGGAACAAAAATTGCGGGAAATCTGGGCCAACAGCCTGGAAGTGGCGGGCATCAGTTACGAAATCACGCGCCGCTACACCCAGCTCAAACCTGAGCAGGCGACCCTGGGTGGGCTGGTCAACCAGATTGGCGCGCTGCCCGTGCTGATCTACGCCGAAGAGCACAACGAACTGCTGTCCGACCCGGTGTGCCTGCATTATGTGATCGAGCAGATCCAGCCGGCGCTGGGTGACAAGATTCTCAAGGCGTGGGAGTTTCCGGAGCAATTGGTCAACCTGCCCTCGCAGGTTCAGGACCTGGACCGCCAGACTGACAAGGTCGACTACATCGACATCGTGCAGATCGCGCGTTGCATCAGCCAACGTGGGCGCCAGCGGCCGTTGGCGGCGCTGCCGGCGTACCGCCACCTGGGCTTGCCGTTCGGTACCGAGCTTGAGGTGGAAGAGCTGCTTGAGGCGCGGAGCATGTTGCGCTGACCCGCTCAAACCTGCGCTGGCCGGCGGTGGGCCAGCACAGGCACCGCGTCAGTCCGCGATAAAACTCACCCGTACCCGCAACCCGCCCTTCGCGCCATCATGCAGGCTCACCTGCGCCAGGTGCGCCCGGCAGATCTCGCCCACGATGGCCAGCCCCAACCCGCTGCCCTGCGCACTGCGCCGGTAGAACCGCTCGAAGACCCGCTCGCGCTCAGCCTCGGGAATGCCCGGCCCGTCGTCTTCCACTTCCAGCACGGCCGGGGCCAGCACGCGGATGATCACATTGCCGCCTTGCGGTGTATGCGCCAGGGCATTGTCCACCAGGTTGCTCAACAGCTCGTTGAGCAACGTCGGCTCGCCCTTCAGCCAGACCGGCGCCTCGGCCTCCAGCGCCAGCGCAACGCCGCGCTTGTGCGCCAGGGGCGCCATGGCCATGCCCAGCTCCCGGGCCAGTTGGCTCAAGTCCAGGCGCTGCGCACCGCCCTCGGCAATCGCCCGCGCGCCGTTCTCCACCCGTGCCAATGACAGCAACTGGTTGGCCAGGTGGGTCAACCTGTCGGTGCCCTGGGCGGCAGACTCCAACGTTTCCCGCCACGCCTGCGGCTCTGGCGAGCGCAGGCCCAACTCGACGCGCGCCTTCAAGGCCGCCAGCGGCGTGCGCAGTTCGTGCGCGGCATCGGCAATGAACTGGGCCTGGCGCTCGAACTGGCCACGCAGGCGTTCTGTGAAATGGTTCAAGGCACGCACCAATGGGCCCAACTCACGCTGCACCTGCACCACCGGCAGCGCCCGCAGGTCGTCGGGCTGGCGCTCCTCCACCGCCGTGCGCAGGCGCTCCAGCGGCCGCAGCGCCGCACTGACGGCGAACCACACCATCACCAGCGCCGCCAGCGCCAGCATGCCCAGGCGCAGCAAGGTATCGGCCATCAAGCCGCGGGCCATGCTTACCCGCGCCTCCTCGGTCTCGGCCACCCGGATTTCCGCCATGCCATTCATGTTCGGCTCGCTCACCGCCTTGAGCAAACTGACCACGCGCACGTCCTGGCCCAGGTAGGTGGCGTTGTAGAACCGCGCCAGCGCCGGGTAATCGTCGGTGCGGGGCGTGCCTGGCGGCGGTGGCGGCAGGTTCTCGTAACCGGAAATCAGCCGCTGCTGGATATCGAGCACGGTGTAGTAAATGCGCCCGGCGCTGTCGTAGGCGAAGGTGTCCAGCGCCACGTAAGGCACGTCGGCGCTCAGCGAGCCATCGCGCTGCGACAGCCCCGCGGCGATGGTCCGTGCCGAGGCCAGCAGGGTACGGTCGTAGGCGGTATCTGCAGCCTCGCGACCATTCCAGTAGGCGCTCAGGCCGCTGGCCAGCATCAGCACCACCAGCAGCAACGCCAAATTGCCCATCAAGCGCCCGCGCAGGCTGCCATTGTCACGCATCGCGGTGCTCTAGCAGGTAGCCCAGGCCGCGGAAGGTGACGATGGCTACCGGTTGGCCGTCGAGCTTCTTGCGCAAGCGGTGGATGTAGATTTCGATGGCATCGGGGCTGGCCTCCTCGTCCAGGCCGAAGACCTGGGCGGCCAGCTGCTCCTTGCTCATCACCCGGCCCGGGCGGGCGATCAGCGCCTCCAGCACACTTTGCTCACGGGAGGTCAGGGTCAGGTTGTCGTCGCCAAGGGCAAAACGCCGGGTATCGAGGTCGTACACCAACGGCCCGCAGCGCTGCTGGCGCTCCCCACCGAGCACGCTGCGCCGCAGCAGGGCTTTGACCCGGGCTTCCAGCTCGGTCAGCTCGAACGGCTTGGCCAGGTAGTCATCGGCCCCCAGGTTCAGGCCGTGGACCCGGTCCTTGACGTCGCTGCGGGCGGTCAGCATCAACACCGGCAGGGTCTTGCCGCGCCCACGCAAACGCGCCAGCACTTCAAAGCCATCCATGCGCGGCAAGCCGACATCCAGCACGGCCACTGCGTATTCTTCGCTGGCCAGGGCCAGGTCGGCGGCCACGCCGTCATGCAGCACATCCACGGTCAGGCCCAGGCTTTTCAAGGCCAAGGCCACGCTTTCGGCCAGTTGCAGGTGGTCTTCGACCAGCAGCACACGCATCGGTTTCTCCCTCTCGGCTGGGGCAATGGCGCGGAGTGTACCGCTGTCGCCGGGCCTGTGAAGCCCCTTGTGGCAACCTTTCAGGTTGAAAGGTTAGCGAAAGGTTCGTTGCCTAGCATCGCCCTACGGTCGCGCCTCGCACCGAAAAAAGCACCAGCAAGGTGCAACGAATAAGAACAATAAACGGAGTCACCGACGATGCTGTCAGCACAGCCGCAGGCGTTTGCGCCTACCCGTTCCTTTGCCTCACGCCCCAGCACCCTCGCCAGCGCCCTGGCGCTCGCCGGTGTCGCCCCGCTGAGCCAGGCCGCCTTCTTCGAAGACAGCACGGCCACCTTCGAAACCCGCAACATGTACTTCAATCGCGATTTCCGCGACGGCACCAGCGCGCAACAATCCAAGCGCGATGAATGGGCCCAGGGCTTCATGCTCAACTTCGAGTCCGGCTACACCGATGGCACCGTAGGCTTCGGCGTGGACGCGCTGGGCATGCTCGGTATCAAGCTCGACTCCAGCCCGGACCGCACCGATACCGGCCTGCTGCCGACCCACGATGACGGCAAGGCTGCCGACGAATACTCCAAGCTGGGCCTGACCGGCAAGGTCAAGGTGTCCCAGACCGAACTGAAGATCGGTACGCTGATCCCCGAACTGCCAACCCTGCAACCGAACGACGGCCGGATCCTGCCGCAAACCTTCGAAGGCGGCCTGCTCACCTCGAAGGAAATAAAGGGCCTGACGTTCACTGGCGGGCGCCTGGACAAAGCCAAGGACCGTAACGACACCAATTGGGAAGACCTGGCCCTGAACAACAAGAATGGCCGCTTCGGTGGTTCGTTCAGCGCCGATCACCTGGCCCTGGGTGGGCTCGACTACCAGTTCACCGACCGTATCACCGGCAGCTATCACTTCGCCCAGCTCGACGATATCTACCGCCAGCACTTCATCGGCATGGTCGCCACCCAGCCGTGGGGCCCAGGCACCCTCGGTGCCGACCTGCGCCTGGCCATCAGCGACGACGCCGGTGCCGCCAAGGCCGGCAACATCGACAACACCACGTTCAACGGCATGCTCAGCTACGCCCTGGGTGGGCACAAGGTCAGTGGCGCGTG
>NZ_BCBD01000020.1:0-50953 GCF_001320345.1 Pseudomonas sp. NBRC 111127
AGATTGATCGGTGCCAGGCCTATAATCGCTGCCACTGCTCACTCCCGGTTCGCACAAGGCTCGTGCCCATGAAATCGTCCAGCAAACCCACGCCCGCCTCGCCGCAAAACCCTGCCCTAAGCCCCAGCCATCTGGACTTCCCAGTGGTGGGTATCGGTGCATCGGCCGGCGGCCTGGAGGCGGTCCAGGCGTTTTTTCAGCGCGTCCCCGAAAACTGCGGCATGGCGTTCGTTGTAGTGTTGCACTTGTCGCCGGACCACCAGAGCCAGGCAGACCGCTTGATCCAGCGCGTCACGCGAATGCCGGTGTGCCAGGTAAGCGAGCCGGTACCGATCGAGCGTGATCACGTCTATGTCATTTCGCCAGCCAACCGCCTGTCCACCAATGACGGCTACCTGCGGGTCAGCCCGGCCAGGCGCAGCCGCGGCGACCACGTCGCCATCGACCTGTTCTTTCGCGACCTTGCTGATGTGCACAAGGACCATGCGTTCTGCGTAATCCTTTCGGGCAGCGGCAGCGATGGCGCAGTGGGCCTATCGCGGATCAAGGAACAAGGTGGCGTGACGCTTGTGCAGTCGCCCGATGACGCCCAGTACCCTGACATGCCCAAGGCCGCCATCGCCACCGGCATGGTCGACCTGATCCTTCCGGTGACCGAGATTCCGGGCAAGCTGGTAGAACTGTGTCGCTCGGCTCAGAAGGTCAAACTGCCGGAAATCGAGGATGACAGCCTCCCGCCGCCGCTAGGCGAACGCTCAGGCGACCCAGCCCAATGCGACCCGCTCCTCGACGACATCCTCGCCCGGCTGCATGCCAGCACCGGCCACGACTTCCAGCACTACAAGCGCGCGACGGTGCTGCGCCGGCTTGAACGTCGCCTGCACGTCACCGCGCAGACCGACCTTGCCGGTTACCGCGACTACCTCGAGCGGCATCCTGAGGAGTCTCGCGCCCTGTTGGCGGACATGCTGATCGGGGTCACCAACTTCTTTCGCGACCGGGACGCCTTCGAAGCGTTGCAACAACAGGCGATGCCGGGGCTGGCCAACGATGACAGCGAGGATCCGCAGCGCGAAATACGCATCTGGTCGGCGGGGTGTTCATCCGGCGAGGAAGCCTATAGCCTGGCGATGATGGCAACCGAGCAATTGGCGATGGAGCAGCGCAGTGCCAAGGTGCAGGTGTTCGCCACCGACCTCGACGAGCGCGCGATCAATGTCGGCCGGCTGGGCGTTTACCCCGATGCCATCGCCACCGATGTTCCCACGGCCAGGCTGCGCCAGTTCTTCATCAAGGAAAATCAGAATTACCGCGTACGCAAGGACATTCGCGAAAAAGTGCTGTTCGCCCGGCACAACCTGTTGTCCGATCCACCGTTCTCTCAGTTGGACCTGGTGGTATGCCGTAACTTGCTCATCTACCTGGACCGGGAAGTGCAACGGGAAATCCTGCGGCTGTTCCACTTCGCCCTGCGTAAAGGAGGTTACCTGTTCCTGGGCAGTTCGGAATCAGCGGACGTGGCGGCCGACCTGTTTATTGCCGTGGACAAGCGCCATCGCATCTTCCGCGCCAGGGAAGTGGAACCGGCGCGCCGCCCGGGGCGGCTTCAGACGCCCGACACGCCAGCAGTACGCGCCAAACCCAAGCCCCTGCGCAAGCTGTCCTATGCTGAAATCCATCACCGGGCGTTGTCCAGGCGCACACCGCCCAGCCTGATCGTCGATGCTGACGGCAACATCTTGCACATGAGCGATGGTGTCGGCCGCTTCCTGCGCCACGCCGGTGGCGAAGTCAGCCCCAGCCTGCTCAACCTGGTACTCACGCCGCTGCGCCCTGCCCTGCGCAGTACCCTGTTGCAGGCTCAAAACACCGGCCAGCCGGTCAGCTCGGGCGCAGTGATCATCACCGTCGACGATCAGCGCGTCGAAGTCCAGGTACAGGTACAGCCCCACCAGGACGAACCCAGTGGCAGCGAATGCCTGCTGGTGATTTTCCAGGTTCGCGAAGCTGATCCCCACAACCCGCCTGCCATTCAGCAAACCGAAGGCATGGTGTTGAGCACCCTGGAGCGCGAACTGCAGCGTACCCGTCAGCAGTTGCAGGAAACCATCGAGCAGTCCGACATCTCCAGCCAGGAGCTGATGGCCTCGAACGAAGAAATGCAGGCGGTCAACGAAGAGTTGCGCCTGGCCAGCGAAGAGCTGGAAACCAGCAAGGAAGAGCTGCAATCCATCAACGAGGAATTGCTGACGGTCAACTACGAGCTCAAGACCAAGGTCGATGAAACCGACAAGATCAACGACTACCTGAGCAACCTGATCGCCTCCACCCAGATCGCCACCGTGTTTGTCGACCGCAACCTGCACATTCGCTGGTTCACCCCTGGGGCCACCGCCATTTTCAGCATACTGCCGGTCGACACCGGCCGCTCGCTGCTCGACATCACCCATCGCCTGGAATATCCAGGCCTGGCGGACGATGCGCGTGCGGTGATCGAGCGCGAAACCACGATCGAGCGTGAAGTGATCGGCCAGGACCAGCATTGGTACCTGGCGCGCCTGCTACCGTACCGGGCCAGCGAGCAGAATGTCGATGGCACCGTGCTGACGTTCATTGATATCACCAAAAGCCGCGCAGCCGAAGAACGCTTGCGCCAAGGTGAGGAGCGCATGCGCCTGGTCGCGGAGAGCACCCATGACTTCGCCATCATCCTGCTTGATGAACAGGGCCTGATAATCGATTGGAACACGGGCGCTGCGTTGATCTTCGGCTACGCCAAGGATGAAGTGATTGGCCAGCACTATGCGCTGATCTTCACCGATCAGGACCGCGAAGATGGCGAACCAGAACGTGAACTGCGTGCCGCGCGCCTGCATGGCCGCGGCCAGGACGAACGCTGGCATGTGCGCAAGGACGGCAGCCGCTTCTATTGCAGTGGCGAAGTGTCACGCCTCAAGGGCAGCAGCCTGCGCGGTTACGTGAAGATCGCCCGTGACCTGACCGGCCACAAGCGCCTGCAGGACGAACAAAGCAAGCGCCTGGCCGAGTCACAAAGCTCCAGCCACATGAAGGACGAGTTCTTCGCAGTGATGTCCCACGAGCTCAAGCACCCGTTGAACCTGATTCAGCTCAATGCCGATATCTTGCGACGTATACCATCGGTCACAAGTACCGGCATGGCGAGCAAAGCGGTCAACGTCATTCGCGAAGCGGTCACCAGCCAGGCGCGGATCATCGATGACTTGCTCGATGTAGCGCGCATCCGCACGGGCAAACTCAAACTGAAGACCCAGCCGGTCGATTTGTGCGCCGTGCTGCAGGGTATCTGCTCCGTAGCTTGCAATGAGCAGCGCGGCCGAAGTGTTCGGCTGACGCTGCCGGCCGATGGGGAACCGGTCTATGTGGAGGCCGACAGCACCCGTGTCGACCAGATCATCTGGAACCTGCTGAACAACGCACTGAAGTTCAGCCCTGCCGATGGCGAAATTCTGTTGAGACTTGCTCGGCAGGATGAGCAGGCGCGACTTGAAGTCATCGATCAGGGCATAGGCCTCGCCAAAAACTCCCTGGAAGATATTTTTGAGCTGTTCAACCAGGCTGCACCCACCGGCCATGGGCGAGAGGGGCTAGGTATTGGCCTTTCCCTGGTTCGTCAATTGGTAGAAGCCCATGGCGGAGCGGTCAGCGTAGAGTCTCCCGGAATAGGCCAGGGTTGTACGTTCATCATCACCCTGCCCTTGTGCGCGTACGCCCAGCAACCCCAGGTGCAAGGCGAAGTGCTGCCATCAGAAGGTCGGCTGAAAGGGGTTCGTATCCTGCTGGTGGATGACTCGGTCGATGTGCTGGAAGTGATGGAACAATTGCTGTTGATGGAAGATGCCGACGTCGATGCCTACAGCGACCCGAAACTGGCGCTGCAGTCGGCGGCAGATGCGCGTTACGACGTGATCATTTCCGACATCGGCATGCCTGGCATGGACGGCCATGCTCTGATCCGGGCGCTGCGCGGCCTGGAGCATCTGCGCTACATCCCGGCCATCGCGTTGACAGGCTATGGGGCCAGCGCCGACCAATACAAGTCTCGCCAGTCCGGGTTCGACCGTCACCTGAACAAGCCTGTGGGCTATGACGACCTGATCGAAGCGATCGAGCGCCTGAATGGATCAGCGTCGGTCTGAATAAGGGAAGGCAGGCTTTGCGGGGGCGACCCACGCCCCTCAGTGCTTCCTGCCCTCCTCCTTCTGTTTTTCTTCGTCTTGCCTTTCGACCTTTTCCACCAGCAAGGGCATCGTGCCCAGCACCAACAGCGCCAGCACCGTGCTGACCAGCGCCGTGGCTTCGCGTCCCATCCCGGCTGCCGTACCGATGGCCGCCGTCATCCATAGCCCCGCGGCTGTGGTCAGGCCTTTCACATGACTGGTGTCCTGGCCATTGCCTTTGAGAATGGTGCCCGCGCCCAGAAAGCCGATACCGGCAACGATGCCCTGAATCACCCGGCTGAGCGCCTGCGCATCGGCACCTGCCATGCTCGGTGCCAGCACGAACAGCGCCGCCCCCAGCGACACCAGCATGTGCGTGCGCACCCCGGCGGACTTGCCCTTGTGCTCGCGCTCGAAGCCCAGCACTGCGCCGAGTACGGCAGCCATTACCAGGCGTACGAGGATTCGTACGATCTCGCGCTCATCGCCAATGTCGGCGAATTCGGCCTGGATTGTTTGCCAGATCAGGTCCATTGACAGGTACCGGCCTGATGAGGCTTTCTGCTGGTGCGGCGCTCTTCACAGGCGCTCGTTGGTTCGATCTTGATCGGCATGGCAGCGGCTTCCGAGGACGGTTAAAGCGTATGACTGCGAGCACTTCAAGGTTGCTGCATCGGACTGCCTGGCAGGTCGAGTGCAAGCCGTCTGGCTGACTTTGACAGCTGTCAGAAATCGCCATTCTCGATCGCGCATCCTGCTGGGGGTATCGCGGGTATTTTTGGGGGTACATTTCTGCTTTTTGAAGCCAGAAACGCCGTTCCAGAGGCCTTTCCAAATGTTTTTTGGGGATCCGGACAGTCTTTAGGGGCGATGAATCCGGTTAATGGCTGAGCTTCACTACAAGACTCGACACGGAGCGGGCATGTCGAGGCGTTGAACCGCCGCGACTAATCCAACGCGGTGGCTGGCACCGGCTACGCCGGTATTCGCGGCGGTTCGACGCCTCGACATGCCCGCTCCCACAAGCCCCCCGCTAAATCAATAAGTTGTGGATTGTTATATGAGAGAGCGCCGATTCAGCTGCGTAGACACCACCCATGAAGACCCTGCCATCGGTACGTTCCTGGGTTTGCTGGAGGCTGATATCCGAAGCGGACGCAACCTCACCACCCTACCGGAAAACTTGGGGCAAACCATGCTCGCCAACGCAAACCACTCCGTAAACCTGGACGAAGATATCGACGGTGAGGTCGCGCTCTGAGGGTGCGACATGACTGGACACTGTCATTCCATGAAGGTGTGACTTTACAGCTACGCAAATTGCAAGAAGCCGCCGCCCAGGCCGAGCAGAACGACCCGCAAGGTTTTGAGAGCAACGCTAACGTCAAGCTGCAAACCACTGCACAATGATGGCACTATGGCATTAATTAGGAAAAGCAGCCTCCGGTACAAGACGTAACCGAATGTCATGCGCACAGGGACAGGTAATATGGCTTCGATTCAGGTGGATGGTGAGGACAAAACCGCAAAGATCAGTGACTGGACGATCGGCTGGAGCGAAAAGTACGAAGCGTTGGCGCTGACCTGTCATTTCCCATCCAGTAAAAAGTACACCCGTCCGCTGAATAACTGCCGAGTCTCACCTTCCCGCGAGTTGAACAATGTACTCCTGACCAAACCTGGCAGCATGATCGTCAAACCCATCGACAAAGCGGTGATCTACGACGAGCGCTATGCGGTAGTGCACTATCCGGGCGGTACCAGGCCCTACGTTCACAAGATGGACGGCATCGTATTGATCGAGCCTACCTCGATCAAGAACACGTCTGTATTCGGTTATTTCACTGCGATTGCGAAAGGCCGATGCGCTGAAGCGCGTTCAGAGGAAGATCGTGCCATTGCCAAAAATGTCGTGACTCAGCTTGGACAACTGCCAGCTCTCGCCAGCACTGCCTTGCAAGCCTATTGCACCGGGCGCAATGGAACGCTCGCACCAAGTCAGGGGCTCATCTATCCGTTCGGTCTGAACGAAAGCCAGCATCAGGCCGTCGAGCGGGCATTCAGTGCGCAAATCAGCGTGATCGAAGGCCCACCGGGAACCGGCAAGACGCAGACCATTCTCAACATCATCGCCAATATCCTATTGCGCGGGCAGAGGGTTGCGGTGCTGTCCAACAACAATGCGGCCGTGGCAAACGTCTACGAGAAACTGGAAAAATGCGGCCTGGGCCACCTGGTTGCCAAACTTGGCAATGAGAAAAACCGCGAAGCGTTCTTCGACGATTTACCTGCATGGCCACCCAGCGTGGCTGGGCCGGCGCCGTCTCTGGAAGAGATCCAGGGCTTGCTGACCCGTTTGAAGCAGCATCTGGCAGACCACAACCGGGCGGCTCAACTGCAGATTGAAATGGACGAGCTGGTCATCGAGCGGCGCTATCTGCAGCAGTGGCAGGCAGAAAACGGTGTGCAGGTTATGCCGCTGGACAAGTACAGGCTGACCCCGCGCAAGACTGCCGACCTTATGGCCTACCTATCGCACCTGGGCGAGCGACGTGTGAAGCTCAAGGATCGCATCGAGCTGCTGTTGCAATTCCGAGTCTTTCGCACCAAGCCTTTCACCGAAGGCGAGGCACGCATGGCCGCGTTCCATGCACTGCAGATGCACTACTACGACAGGTCGTTACAGGATAAGGAAACCGAGCTGCTGGCGTGCCGCGAAACGTTGGCGCGTGCGAACTTCACGACCCTACTCAAAGCACTGACAACTGCATCGATGCACCACCTGAAACAGCATGTGCAAGGCCAGGTTCCGCCGCAATCCAGCTTCGATATGAAAAGCTACCGCAGGGAGTTTGATGCCTTCATGCAACGTTTTCCTATCCTGGCCAGCGGCACGCACTCGATCGTCAATTCGATCGCGCCAGGGGCGGTTCTCGACTACGTGATCATCGATGAAGCGTCGTTGCAGGACATAGTACCGGGCATCCTGCCGCTGGGCTGCGCCAAGAACCTGATCGTTGTCGGCGACAACCGCCAGTTGCCGCACATCCCCGTGAAACTGGGGCTGCCGGCGCCGGCCGCGGCCTACGACTGCGAGCAATACAGTCTGCTGGATTCGTGCATTGCCGTGTTCCAGGAGGCGCTGCCAAGGACGCTGCTGAAGGAGCATTACCGCTGCCACCCCAAGATCATCCAGTTCTGCAATCAGCAATTCTATGACAACGCACTGGTGCCGATGACCGTAAACAACGGCGACGAGCCCCTACGTCTTGTGGTGACAGCCAAAGGCAACCACGCACGCAAGAACACCAACCTTCGGGAGTTGGACTCCTTGTTGAAAGTGCTCGAAGACGAGAGGCAGTCCGTTGCAATGGACGGTGAAGGCCGCGGTTACATCGCCCCGTTCCGGGCACAGGTCGAACTCTGCGATAAGCACCTGCCAGCGGACTTCATCAAGGACACGGTGCACAAGTTCCAGGGGCGCGAGTGCGACGAGATCGTCTTTTCCACCGTGCTGGACAAGAAGCGCAGCAACCAGGCGCAAAGGCGTCTGGATTTCGTCGACGACCCACGCATGATCAACGTGGCAGTGTCGCGGGCAAAACATCGCTTCACCCTTGTGACCGGTGACGAGGTTTTCACCGAGAACAATGGCCACATCGCCGCGCTGATCCGCTATATCAGTTACTACGCGCAGGATGAGCAGATCGTCCGTGCGCCAGTGGTGTCGGCATTCGACTTGTTGTACCACGAGTACGACCAGTCACTGGAACGCCTCAAGGCCCGTCTGCGGCCCGAAGACTCATGCTACAAGTCGGAGCAGATCGTGGCGCAACTGCTTCGCGAAGCGCTTTCAGCGCCAGCCTGCCATGCACTGACGTACCATACGCAGGTCCACCTGGATAAGCTCGTATCGACGGGCAAGTTCGAGTGGACGCAAGCCCAGCGGGCTTTCATGCGCCGCGCCAGTTGCGATTTCGTACTTTATTTTAAAGTTGGCAAGACCCCAGTTGGCGTGATCGAGGTCGATGGCGGGTATCACGATCACCCTGTGCAGGCCGCTCGGGACGTCATGAAGAATGAGATTCTGGCCGCCTGCGGTCTTCCTATCATCCGGCTGCGGACGGTGGAGTGTGATATTGAGCGCAGAATTGAGGCGTTTCTCGCGCGGTGGGCCACACCTGCTCTGGGCGATTAAGCGACACGGGGCTGCTACGGGCAGTTGCAACGGCGCGGCAGGGCTACTATTGAGCCGGATGCACCGCTTGCAGGTGGTTGGAAAAACCCTCCTCAGTTTCACAACGCCAAGTCGCCCACAGCTTGCACCCTCGCTCATCCCCCATGTCCAACTCAAACGCCAACCAGTTGCGCGCCGGCATCACATAGCGGTTGAAACCCGGGAACAGCATCATTTCGACACAGTGTTGCACGTCAATGGACTGCACTTTGCCAGCAGTATGATTCAGCAACTGAAGAAACAGCCGTTCAGCCACGCCAATCAATGACGGATGCACCACGCCTGAAGAAGTGAATTGCTGAATCTGCGCCCAGTTTGATATCGGTGGGATATCCCGACGATAGCAACTGCCCCAGGCGGCGACATGCACATCACCGGATGCAATGGAGACCCGCAGCATTCTCTGCTCAGCGATACGGGTCAGCGACTCCAGCAATCGCTTGCGCTCCCCTTCGTGGTCACCGTGCGACCAGTGGTCTTTGAGGTCATCCGCATTGCTGTCGAGCACATGGTCTTGGCCAAACGTATCGAGTAGACCTTCAGCCAGGGACAGCTTGGGGTGCGCGACAGGGACCGAGGACATGAAGATCAAATGCTGACATTTGCTCCCAGGATGAACGGGCTCACCGTCACGCAGCGTATTCAGCCAAGCCTGCATGGCACTCCATGTATCGGCGCCCATAACCTGCGTGCGTGAACGCTCCGAGCGTAGATCAGCTACGAACAACGACACGGGTCCCACGTGATACCCAAAACTGAAGCCTGGCTGGTCGTCCAGGAGCGGCAAGGCCAACTGGTCGCCCTTCAAATGAACGCTCCAGGGTATGGGCTCATAGTGTGGATCCTGCTGGGACACATCGGCACGCTGGAGCAATCTTACAGGGGGCAAATCTTCAACAGCATGCTGCAACTGAAACACCCAGAACGCCCTGCGCGCATGACGCATCATCACCTGAAACAACTCGCAGTGCTGCATGGCCGGACTGTATGATCCCCATCCATCGAAAATATCGTGGTCGTCCCACATCATCACCGTAGGTATTCTCGCCATCGCATCAGCGCAATCAAGATTCGGTTTCGTGTGCCCCCAGTCACGCCGAGCATCAGGCAGCCAACGACTGGCATAGAGCCCGAAATAGTAGGACTCAATCTCCTTTTCCAGCGCTGCACTGACCTTGAACGCCAGCTGATCCTTTCGCGCCATTCCGACCCATTTCTTCAGCGGTTTCAGGTCCTCCCAGATCGAGTCAAAGTAAATCTGGTCCCCACCCATCAGCAGCAAATGGAACCGCTTCAGTCCCTTGTCATGGATCCGCTTCTCGTGCCAAAGCTGCTCTTTGTCCAGCACATACCCTGCAGCACGCAAATCACGGTCGTGGTTGCTGATCAAGTCCGCCCAGACGGCGTTTTCGGGGCGCACCAACTTGCGCATTCCACTTGGATCGGAAAAGCCATTGCAAGAAACGTAGGCCATCCTTGGGGCATAGTCTTTTCCAGGAACGGAGAAATGCCATTGCGGCCCTCCCTGCCCCACGCCGAACTGAACCGTACGCTCCTGGGCCTGCTGAGCGCAGCTCAGGTCGTAACGCAGGATGGTTTCTTTCGCCCGCTTCAGCAAAACTTTCGGCGCCTCGCAGCGCTTGCCATCAACAGAAAAAGCAGGGAAGGCGGCCCCCGCTAAAACGCCGACCAACGCAGTTACCTGCCACTGCCCAGTGTCGCTGACCCCACGGAACGACAAGACGGGGCCTACAGTAAACAGTGCTCTGGACATCCTGCTATCTCCCCTCGAATTCGTCGGCAATGACTTTGACGATTTTGGCGCGTGAAGCGGCTCTTTTCGCCAGTGCCTGTGCTTCACCCGTTTGCTCCAGCCACTCCCTGAAACGCTGGAGTGCATGGCGCGTTTGCGACGCATCGCGACAGTTGGCCAAAAACGCAAACTGGACTTTTTGTATATCGTCAGCGACAAAAATACCGAATGAACCGCTGACAACCGTGGCGTCAGCAAAGCCTAGCAACGCCGTGGCCTGAAGCTCTGTGGCACCACGATGACAAGCGATCAAATGCAGCGGTCCTTCGGCACCGTTCAAAAGGTCAGCATGTTCGTGATCATGTAGAAAAGGCTTACCCACCAACTCACGCGCAGCGGCGACCGTGAATGCAGCCGGAATGGCATGGGCAAACACAACCACGTTCAGTCCGGCAATTGGAACGATGGCGTACGTTTCGCTAGCAGGAGTGTTGCCGCCATTGAGCGCCTGTAACAGGACCGCTTCCATCGCTCGCTTGCGCTGACGGAAGTCCATGCGTGTCCAATCCAGCGCTTGGCCCATGTCGAAACGGCTCGAAGCCGCAGCGGCTACACCGCGCTGAGTCAGAACGACCAACGCGTCGAGTAACGCTTCCTGAACGCGGCTACGCAGTTGCTCAACGGTTGAAACCATGCCCCCCCTGAAGGGACTTTGCTGTGCAATGAATGCCTGGAAGCGCAGGTTGCGCGTAGCCTGCGCGTCCAGACCAGAATCGGTCGCTATATTTGGCATGGCAATGAAGCGCACCTTCCCTCGGGCAGTGGCCAATCCTTCCATGTACTCTGCATGACAAATCCCAATGTCCCCGTCACCACTAGCCCACCCCGCATTGCCATTGGACAGCACAAGCAGCACGTCGCAATCCCTGACGGCTTGCAAACAGGCGTCCCAACTGTCCTGCAAACCATCCGACGGGGGGGCATCTTCGTTGATCCATACGTCGAATACCTGTTTGCCAAACAGCAGCGTGCCCTCTATCTCATGCTTGAGTTGCGCTCGGATGCTGCTGAGGGTTTGCTCGCTGCTCGCCGGGAAACGGTCATTACAACGGCTGGACAGCATGACTCTGATTTTCTTTGACTGGGCCATCCCTGCTCCTGCCTCGACTTCCGAGGATCGACGCTCAAATCATAGACGCGAATTCACCTGCCGCTATATGCCAGGTAATCCAAGCAACCAAACTTTCGCGCTCTATTCGCCGCCGTCAATGTGGCCACCCACCTGCAACTGAGCAAAGGCGTACCGTCGCGCATTGTGCCGACAGTGTTCGCCTGGAGCATCATGCCCGCCCTGCAAAGCACCTACCCTCCCCCGATCAACGGTGTAAACCCGCCACCCCGCCACCCGATCCCATGGAAGCCCTGGACATGCTTACCCACTTCAGACCTGCCGAGGCCTCGGACGCGCCCGATATCGCGCGCTTCTTTCAACTGACATCAGAAGGCATGGCCGATTACATATGGAGCAAGCTGGCCGCGCCGGGAGAAGCATTGCTGAGTGTGGGCGCGGCTCGCTATGCCAGGGAACAGGGCGATTTTTCATACAAGAACTGCCTGATGGCCACCTGCGAAGGTCGCGTCATCGGCATGATGCACAGCTATGCACTGCATGCGGCCTCTGACCGGCAGGTCGAGACAGACCCGGTACTCGCGCCTTACGCCGACATGGAAATACCCGACACCCTGTACATCTCCAGCCTGGCCCTGGATGAGGCCTGGCGCAGCCAGGGCCTGGGCGTGCAGTTCCTTCGCCACGCCCAGCAACGCGCCGAGGACCTGGGCTTGCAGGGCCTGTGCCTGATCGACTACGCGGAAAACCACGGTGCACGGCGCTTCTACGAGCGTCATGGCTTCAAGATCGTGAAAACCTGCCAGATCGTGCCGCACCCGATGCTCGCCGTCACCGGCGAAGCCTATTTGATGTATCGCCCTAACCCCCAACCCGCACGAGAAATAACCATGACCCAGAAACTGACCGTGTTCCGCGAAATGGATATCCAACCGGTGCGCGACCTGCCCTTCTTCGAAGAGGTGGTGGAAGGCGACCCGCACACGTTGACGTCCAAGTACTACCACGATGAACAGCAAGGTCGTATTTCCGGCGAATGGGAGGCCAGTACCGGAGCGTGGCGTATCGACTACAAAGTCTGGGAATTCTGCCATGTGTTGAGCGGGCGCTGCGTGATCGAGCTCGACGGCTGTGCGCCGGTCACCCTCGCCGCTGGCGACACGTTCATCATCGAGCCCGGCGCCAAAGGCAAGTGGACTGTGCTTGAGGACATGAAAAAGAACTTCGTGATCCTTGTCTGACACACCCGGGCTGCGCTGCCCCCTGGCGTAGTGCAGGGGCCGGCGACCATAGGTTTCGTCAAACAAGCCATACTCCGCGGGAATAGGATTTGTCTGATTCTTTCCCGCGCCCAGTCCTCCATAGACTGAGGCAATGAGATTATCGAACCACCTGCATCAGATCAGCCCCCTTCTTTCCTCCCCTCAGGCTGCGCGCCGTGCACTGCGTTTTTTTTCGCTGGTTCTGGTCGCGGGTATTCTCGGCGGGGCCTACAGCATTCTGTTATTTACCTTCAATAACGAAATCTCCCAGCGCCGAAGTTACATGAGCAGCGCCATTGCCGAAGCGCACACCTTTTTCACTACCCGCGAAGCACTGCTTGAAAGTCTCAGCCTTTCTACAACACGCAAGGCGAAGGTGGATATTCCCGTTTCCGAGGAAGAAATTCGTCTCTTGCTTGGGCCTACACCTGGGCAGCAGTGGAGTATCTGGTTGACCCAGCGCATGCGTGACTTCTTGAAGGCAAAACGGCTGAATCTGCTCTACATCAGTTGCGGGGCCCAGCCTCAGGTATTGCGCCTGTTCAATGGCACCGTGATGCCGCGTAAATCCCCTCGGCCCATTCTCAACCAGCTGCAGGCCTTCTACCACAGCGACGTTGAGAACTTGAAGGAACTCTGGTTGACCCATGCCAACGATGAGCACTCGCAGCTCTATATCTTCATCCGGCTGGACGAACGCGATCCCGGCTCAGGTTGGCTTGGCCTGGAAATGGACGACCGCGAAATTTCGAGTGCCTTGAGCGACCACAGTGCTGGCGAGTTCACCATGTTCAATGCCCAAGGCATGCCGCTGTTCAGCAATAGCCAAAAACCGCCGCCCCGCCAAGATCTGCCGCTGCTACGCCAGCAGGACTTTTTCGGTTTTGTCGGCACTGGCTGGCTGCCCGAGCAACTGGTACTGCGCAAACAGCTCAAGTCATCCGACTGGCAGCTCACTTATTCGATCGGTTTGCTCGCAGTATTGTCGGCCCTATGGCCACAATGCCTGGGTGTTATGGTGTTCTGCTTGCTGAGTATCAGCCTGGTCTACCTGTTGAGCCGGCGCTTGGAGCACCGCGTCATCAACCCGGCAATCCATCGGCTCCAGGCACTGGTGGAGAGCGAGGCATTCAGCCGTGATGTGATCCAGACCGCTCCTGTGGCGCTGCGTGTACTGCGCCGTACCGACGGCCAGGTGGTACTGGAAAATGCCCTGGCCCGGCAGTGGCTGGGAGGCTGTAGCGAGCAGCTCGCTCCCGAGTGGATTCGGGCAGCGTTCGATACGAACGAACCGCTGTTGACCGATTGCTTTGAAACCAGCGGAGGGCGCCATCTTTACTTAAGCTGCGCGCCAACCCGGTACAAAGGAGAAGACGTGTTGCTGTGTGCCTTCAGCGATATCAGTGCACGGCGGCAAATCGAAGCGGCGCTGGAGCAGGCACGCCAATCGGCCGATGCGGCCAACGAGGCCAAGACCTTGTTCCTAGCGACCATGAGCCACGAAATTCGCACACCCTTGTATGGCGTGCTTGGCACCTTGGAACTGCTTTCCCGCACGCAACTCGACACCCAGCAGAAAAGCTACCTGCAGGCCATAGAAGGTTGCTCCGCCACATTACTGCAATTGATTTGTGACGTGCTGGACGTATCGAAAATCGAAGCGGGCCAGTTGGCGCTGGAAGTCAGCGAATTTTCCCCGGTGTCTGTGGCCCAGGAGCTAGTACAGGGCTACGCGGCCGCTGCACAACGTAAAGGATTGCAACTCTACGCCTGCCTTGACCCGCAACTTCCCGACGCAGTGACTGGGGACGCCAGCCGTGTGAGGCAAATTCTGAACAACCTGCTTAACAATGCCGTCAAATTCACCGACTGCGGCCGTATCGTGCTGCGCGTAAATGTTGTCAACCGCGAGGGCGAGCGCGTAGTTCTTCAATGGCAGGTTGCCGATACCGGCAAAGGTATTGCCCAAGATGAGCACAAGGCAATCTTCGAGCCGTTTTACCAAGTGAAGGCCAACAAGAACCCGGTCGCCGGTACTGGCCTGGGGCTATCGATTTGCCAGCGCTTGACCCACTTGATGAATGGCAGTCTGGAAATGGTCAGCAAGCCAGGGCTGGGCAGCAGCTTCTCCCTCACGGTGCCGTTGCAACTGCCCACCGCCACCCAGCCTGGTAGAGGGCCGGCGACATTGGTCGCCGATATCGTGTATGTCGAGTCACCCGTACGCGAATTGGCACAGAGCATTTGCGGATGGTTGCGGCGCTGGGGCGCAAACCCACAGCTGGGCTACCCCATCGGTGAACAGCTCAAGCCCACGGCCGTCTTGTTGGAACTCCATCCCACGCAGCAACATCCTTGCCCTGAGCGTCAATGGCCTGGGTTGCGGATAGTGGCCACGGGTGACGGCGCGCACGAGCGGCCAAGCCAAGCGGATGAATGGCAGGTCAACCTCAATGACCTGGCGGCCATCGAGCATGCTGTTCGCCGAGCACAGGGCGGCCACGTAGCCACCAGCGCCCTACAAACCGAGCCCCACAGCATGCAACCGCTGCACCTGCACATTCTCGTTGCCGAAGACAACGTCATCAATCAGCTGATCTTGCGCGATCAACTGGAAGAGCTCGGCTGCACAGTTGCATTGGCCAGCGACGGTGAGGAAGCACTGGCACTGTGGCGCGCCGGGGATTTCCACATTGTTCTGACCGACGTCAACATGCCCCGTCTCAATGGCTACGAACTGAGTAAAGCGCTGCGCCAGGCGGGGTGTTCAACCCCGATCATCGGCGCAACGGCCAATGCCATGCGCGGGGAAGATGCGCTGTGCCTGGCGGCAGGGATGGATCATTGTCTGATCAAGCCGTTCACATTGCGGGGGCTGTCGGCAGTGTTGGCTCCCTACGGAAGAATGCCCCATGATTCCATGTAGCGTGTTGATCGTCGAAGATCACCCTTTCCAGCATCGCTACCTGCTCAATTTGTTCAATGACCTGGGGGTCGTCGATGTCGTCTGCGCCAAAGACGGCGAAACAGCGCTTGCCTGCCTGGGGCAACGGGACTTCGACCTGGTGATCACCGACCTGTTGATGCCCGGTATGGACGGCGTTCAGTTCATTCAGGGGCTCGCCCGGCTACCTTCGCGGCCTGCACTCGCGATCATGAGCGCGGCTTCGCGCCGAATGCTGATGGGGGCGAGTCTGGTGGCCAGCAATCTGCAGGTCAAAGTGATCGGGTTGATCTCCAAACCTGTTACCGCCGCCGCACTGCGCTGTCTGCTCGACCAATTGCAGGCGCTTGGGCAGGCGCTACCGGCTGAGCATCAGCAAGGTTTCGACCACGATAGCCTGCTGCAGGCTTTGAACAAGGGCCAACTGCAAGCCTGGTTTCAACCCAAGAAGGCCTTGAGCAATGGGCAGATCGTGGCGGCCGAAGCGCTGGTGCGCTGGCAGCACCCCGAACACGGCACCCTGCTGCCTGGGGCATTCCTGCCGGCACTTGTGGCTTGCGGCCTTGAAGAGCGCCTGCTGTGGCAGATGCTGGAACAGGCGATCGCCGCGCAGACCGCCTGGCGGCAACAGGGCTATGAGATTCCCGTTTCGATCAATCTGCCGACCCACTTGCTCAACAGTCACGACCTGCCTGACCGTATCCATGCCTTCGTGCTGGCGCACCAGGGGCTACCGCCGCAGATATGTTTCGAGCTGATGGAGTCTTCGCTGCCCGATGACATCAGCAACTTCTACGCCGGCGCCTGCCGCCTGCGGATCAAGGGTTTCGAGTTATCCCAGGATGACTTTGGCACGGGGTACAGTTCATACATGAATCTGGTGTCTGCACCGTTCACTGAACTGAAAATCGATCGGTCCCTGGTACGAGGCTGCAACGCCAGCGATGAACTGGCCCAGGCCCTGACCAGCATTGTCAGCCTGGGGCGCCAGTTGGGGCTCACGGTGGTGGCCGAAGGCGTGGAGACAGCGCAAGAACTTGCCCTGTTGCGTAAAATCGGCTGCACTCAGGTTCAGGGCTTTTTAATCTCTCAGGCTGTATCTGCAGGGCAATTCCAACACTTGCTGACACTTGACGGCCCAGCCAGGGCATTCTGACCTGCACATGCAGGAACGGTTTACGCGCTTTTTCGAGGTCACCGTGGGCAAGGTTTTTCTCATCACTTATCTTCAGGCTTATTGATGCCACACCGCAATGCGCTTCTGGAACGGCTCGCCAACAGTTCTGCACGTCTGAACAAGGGCCTTTTGGTCTTGGGCGCGCTGGTACTGCTGTTGCTGGGCATCAGCTACGTGGGCGTCAAGCGCATGATCGAGGAACAGCACGATAGTGTACGGTTGCACTTTGCACGCCTGATGGAAAATATTCGCGAGCAGGAGCTTTTTCTGCAGCATATTTCCCGGCGAGGGGCCGAGGGCAAGCGCTTGCCCGATATCATGCCGCCGCCTTACTCGCAAAGACCCATGCCAGATGAAGGGCCTGATATCTATGAAGGCCGCGGCTTGCCATTTTCCCTCCCCTACAGCCTGAAGATCGACCCGGACCGGATCGCCATCGATCAACGACCCAAGGTCCTCGCGCTGGGCGCCTACCTAGCCGCTTACTACAGTGCGTTCTGGTCAGCCTCGCATTATCAATCGCCGCAGGTCGTGCTGATCAACGGCCCCGATAATTTCGATCTGGCCGTACCATCAGCCGGGCGCTTGCGTGACACCGCGCAGACGCAGATCAGGCATCTGGTCGATGTATTGACCGGTTTGAACCAGCGCCTTCATGCACAGAACGCGCAGCGGCCAGACCTTGCTGTGCACTGGGAGCCATACCAGGCAACGGAATCAGACAGCGTCGCCCCCTCGCTGCTGGCATACGTCCGTGTGGACCTCGGAAAGTCCGCGCTAAGCATTGAAGGCGCCAATACCTGGGTGATACTCGGCGCGCTGCTGAACCTGTCCCAGATCAACGACATCGAACGACTGATGCATTGGTCGATCTACGACGATTTCACGCTCATCACCCCGCGTGGCTTGGTGCTGACGGGGGCCGTCAAGCCTGAACGTGCTTTGCACGAGGGCGCGAACTTCACCCGCGATGGTCTGGTGTTCAAATTGAACAGCCCAGGTGAACAGCACTGGACGGCTATTTACGTCATCAGTGTGCAGAGCTTTCTCGATTATGCGCAGTGGCCGTTGTTGTTCCTGCTGACCCTGGTAGTGGCCATGCTCGGTTGCAGCCGGGCAATCACCCGCTGGTATCGGACTCAAGTCATCCAGCCCGCACAAAGCGCACACGCCAGCATCGCCGAAAGCGAAGCATTCAGCCGTGCGCTGATCGATACGGCACCCACTGGCCTGTGCGTGATCCGGCGCAGTGATCATCGCGTGCTTCTGCAAAACCAACAGGCACAGCAGTGGCATGACAGCGAACAGTTGATGCACCTGCTTACTTCGCACAGTGAGGCCGGGCACACCGATCTCGAACTGGGCGGGCGTCACTTGCACGTGGCCTTCGTGCCGACCCGTTACCAGGGCCAGGATGCCTGGTTGTGCGCGCTGCATGACGTCACCCGGCATGTCGAAGATGCAGCCGCACTGGAAGATGCACGCCAGGCGGCCGACTCGGCGAACGCCGCCAAGAGCCGCTTCCTGGCCACCATGAGCCACGAAATTCGTACCCCATTGTATGGCGTATTGGGTACCGTGGAACTGCTCGGCCTGACGCCCCTTACCGCGCGGCAACAGGATTACCTGCAGACTATTCAACGCTCGTCTGCCACGTTGTTTCAGCTGATCAGCGATGTGCTGGACGTGTCCAAGATCGAGGCAGGGCAAATGACCTTGGAGCTGCAGGATTTCTGCCCTTTGGAACTGACCGAAGACGCCATACGCACCTACAGCGCGTCGGCACGCGTTAAAGGCCTACAGCTGTATGCCTGCATCGACCCGGCGCTACCAGAACGGCTACGCGGTGATCCCATGCGCATTCGCCAGATCCTCAATAACCTGCTGAGCAATGCCATCAAGTTCACCGACAGCGGTCGTGTGCTGCTACGCGTCACGGTGCTGGAAAGTGTCGCGGGGCGCGCCCACGTGCAGTGGCAGGTACTTGATTCCGGTGTGGGAATTACTCAGGAACAACAGCGCTATTTGTTCGACGCCTTCTACCAGGTCAGTGGCGCCCGTGACCAGGCTGGCGCGGGCCTCGGCCTGGCCATCTGCAAATGGCTTTGCCAGTTGATGGCAGGTGAACTGAGCGTGTTCAGCGAGCCAGGGTTGGGCAGCTGTTTCACGCTGCAGCTTGCGCTGGACCATGTGCCTGGGGTCTTGGCGGACTGTCCGGTCTTTGCCCCGAGAACGCCTACCGTTTACGTGCGTGGGCAAGCCACCGACCAGGCTCGGCATGTGATCGCCTGGCTTGAGCGTTTTGGCCTGAAATGCAAAGCACTGGGGGCTGATGCTGTAGCGTGCCCAGCGCCACTGGTGGAGCTGGCACCACCTCGCAGCAACGCCTCTGCGCCGTGGCCAGGCCCCAGGATCATCGCCACGGCCGGCGGACCGAACCCATCACAGCCTCGCGGTGCCGACCAGGAAGTCGACGCCAATGATATCCGGGCGATTGCCTGGGCGGTCCACCACGCACTGCACGGAGAAAGCCCCGCGGGTGAACCATTGGCGCATGCCCAGGTAAGCAATTTGAACCTGCATGCGCTGATTGCGGAAGACAATGTAATCAACTCGGCCATCATCAAGGAACAACTCGAAGTTCTGGGCTGCACGGCGGTCGTCGCAGCGAACGGCGAACAGGCTCTGACGCTTTGGCCACAGGGGCATTTCGATGTGGTGCTGACCGACGTCAACATGCCGGTCATGGACGGCTACCAACTGGCGAGCGCATTGCGCCAACTGGACCAGACCGTGCCAATCATAGGCATCACCGCCAATGCACTGCGCGAAGAAGGCCAACGCTGCACCGCTGCGGGTATGAACGCCTGGATGGTCAAGCCGCTGAACCTTACGACCTTGCGCGCGCACCTGGAAAAGTACTGCAACATCGACCTGCCGCCAGCAGACGCGGCGCAGCTCCGGCTATCGCCGCAAATGCGTGCTCTGTTTGTCACCACCTTGCGCCAAGACATCGACACCACATTGACGGCACTGAGCGGGGGCGATGCCATGCAGGTTGCGCAGCAATTGCACAGCATGGCCGGCGCGCTAGGGGCGGTTCAGAACACAGCCATGGCCACTGCGTTCGTCGAGCTCGAGAACCGCTTGCACGGTATGACCTTGACCCGCGCCCTGGGCCTGGAAATTCGCCAGCATCTGGCTCGTTTGGGCGAGCTGCTGGACACCCTTGAAACATTTGACGCTGGATAATCAAGCATGCAACCCATCAACGTTATCATCGCGGATGACCACCCTATCGTTCTTTTGGGTGTACGTGAGCTGGTTGAACGCGACCCACGCTTTCGGGTCGTGGGAGAAGCCGTTAGTTCCAGCGAACTGATCGGCTTGCTGGGCACGTGCCAGGTGGATTTGATCATTACCGATTTCAATATGCCCGGGGACGCCATTTACGGTGATGGCCTGAAGCTCCTGGATTATCTAACACGAAACTTTCCGCATAGCCGCGTGCTGGTGCTGACCATGATTTCCAACCCACTGATACTGACGCACCTGCATGAACTGGGCGTGCTGGGAATCATTCAGAAAAACCAACTGCATAATGAAATCGAGAGTGCGCTGAAAGCCATTGCAAGGGGCTCACCAGTGCCCAGTAACGGCCCGCCGCCCACCTCGGTCCTTGTCAACGACGCTGACATCAAGGCGCGCGTGGACAAGCTGTCACCCAAGGAATTCGAAATTTTGCGCCTGTTCGTCTCCGGGCAAGGGGTGGGTGAAATAGCCAGGGGCCTGAACAGAAGCATCAAGACCATCAGTACACAAAAAGTTTCCGCCATGCGCAAACTGCAAGTCGACAGTGACCAGGAACTGCTGACTTACTGCATAGAACACAACGTGTTCAGCTGAACCCGGTGCTGGTGAGCCCTGTGTGCGCCAGAGGGTGCTGCGCACAGCGAACAATCAGAGAAACTTTCCAACTTTCCCGCGACTGGATAAATAGCTGGCCTGCGCGATAGTTGGCTCATCCTATTAAAAACCGCTTTTAAGATTCCTCTTATGTTAGTGCTGGCGGGAGAAGTTGATCATGTGCTGGCTTCCCAACGGGGCAGCCAACCATTCTTCTTCCCAAGAGGCATCCCAATGCTGAAAAAAATGAGTCAACTCACCTTAACCTGCAGCGCTTTCTGGTTGCTGGCGGGTCCTGCACACGCGGCTGACGGGCAGATCCAGTTCACCGGCGCCGTGACTGACAATGCCTGCACCATCACTACCGGCGATGCCAACAAGACCGTCACCCTGGACACGGTGCGCATCGCTGACTTCGCGCCCACCGTCGGCTCCATCGCGAAAGAGAAAAGCTTCAGTATCAGCCTGGACAACTGCAGCTTTGCCACCAAGAAGAACGTCGCGATCACCTTCAGCGGCCAGCAAGACGCAAGCGACCCCACCCTGCTGGGCCTGAGCGGCGAAAACCAGGTCAAGGGTATCGCGATCCAGATCGCCGACGCGCGCACCGGCAAAAAGCTGCCACTGAACACGCCGACTGCCGACTACGACCTGCGTGCACAGTCCAACACCTTCGACTTCACCGCCGCCTATGTGCGCACGGCAACCGATATCACCAGCGGTGAGGGCAAAGACGCGATTACCACCTCCGGCATCGGCACCGGCCAGGTTCACGCGCTGGCCAGCTTCGACGTCACCTACAAGTAATTGCTCGTCTATACCGCGGGCCTGGCGCATAAGCCATGGCCCGCGGGATTCAAGAGGCCCCCTGCCATGCGTTTGAACCTGTGTTTCCTGCTTGCCTTGCTGCCGCTGTGGCACAGCACGGCAGCCAACGCTGCCATCAACGTCGGCGCCACTCGCGTGATCTACGATGGCGCCAACAATGAAACCAACCTGACTGTCAGCAACCGCGAAGACACTTCTCCTTACCTTGTTCAATCCTGGGTCAGCCGTTTCGGCAGCAGTAATCAGGACAGCGTCGAGGAGTTCATCGTCACCCCGCCGCTGTTCCGCCTGGACGCGAACAAGGAAAACATACTGCGCATTATCTTCATGGGCGGCAAAGACGTACCCCAAGACCGCGAAAGCCTGTACCTGATGAACGTCAAGGCGATTCCAGCCATGAGCGACGACCAGAAGGACAAGAACGTGCTGCAGATTGCGCTGAAGACCAGCATCAAGCTGTTCTATCGGCCGGCCGGCCTCAAAGGGTCGCTGAAAGAGGCGGTGGCGCAGGTCGGCTGGAGGGCCCAGACGGGCACGTTGGCATTCAACAACGCCTCCAGGCTGCACGTGGTGATCAGCCAACTCAAGCTCAATGGCCAGCTGGTACCCAATGCGCCTGAAGTGCTGCGCCCCGGCGAAGCGGGTCAGCTGCCGGTTCCGGCCAAGGCAGGCGATACCCTGTCGCTTAGCTACATCGACGACTACGGCAGCGTTGTAGCAGCACCGGTCGTCCACATCGACTGACCCTCGCACCAGTCCGGCTACACCTTTGCAGGAACGCTCATGCTCCGTTCATTCCAACTTGTGCGCTGTCGCGCCATGAAGGCTTTCGGCTGCCCGCTGTTGGCCGCCGCTGCCTTGCAGGTAGCGCCCGCATACGCCGGCTACGAGTTCGATGCATCGTTCCTCGAGATTGGTGGTGGGCAAAGCTCGGCTGCCGTGAAACAACAGATCAGCGCCATGAGCAACGGCCAGTTACCGGGGGTTTACCGCGTGGAGGTACACCTCAACCAGCACTCGATCGCACAGCGCGATGTGCGCTTCGTGCGTGCCACCGGGGCGCAGGAACGCTCAAGCACGGGCCTGTTCCCGTGCCTGGATACCGAGTTCTTTCGCACTCAAGGGGTGGCTGAAGCCGCCCTGCAAAACCGTAACGACGCCGACCCCAGCTGTATTGCCTTCGATCAGGGCCTAGCTGGCGTTAGCTACGACTACGATTTCAACCGCCAGATTATCTCCATTGAGATTCCCCAGGCCTACCTGGGCAGCATCCCGTTCGAAGTGCGCCGGCGGCAATGGAGCGTTGGCGAACGAGTAGCGTTCACCAACTACAGCTTCACTGGCAGTACGGTCAAATCTGACAGCGGCCACCGCAACGACCAGTTCGCCAGCCTGCGCAGCGGTATCAATGTCGGGGCCTGGCGCCTGCGCAACTTCTCGACCTGGCAAAAAGGCAGCAGCACGCCCGGGCGCTGGGATTCGCTGGAAACCTACGCACAGCGCGACATGGGTAACCTGATGGCGATAGCAACCTTGGGCGACTCCACCACCGAAGGCGACCTGTTCGATGGCATTCCCTATCGCGGGCTAGGTATCGCCTCAGATTTGGACATGCTGCCTGATCAGGCCCGCGAATTCGCCCCGGTGATTCGCGGCATCGCCAATGGCAGGTCACGGGTGATCATTCGCCAGCGGGGCTATGTGATTCGCGAGCAATGGGTACCCTCGGGCCCCTTCGCGCTCACCGACCTATACCCCACCGCCAGCAACGGCGACATCGAAGTCACGGTAGAAGGCCCGGATGGCCAGCGTCAGGTCTACACCCAATCATTCTCGTCGGTGCCCTACATGCTGCGCGAGGGGCAGCAGAGCTATTCGGTGTATGCCGGCCAATACCGCCCAGCGCAATCGGCCGCCATGCAACAAACGCCAACGTTCATTCAGGCGTCGCTGCGGCGCGGCCTGAGTGGCAGCACCACCCTGTTTGGCGGCAGCCTGCTGAGTGACCAATACAACGCCGGCCTGCTGGGTTTTGCCCACGATTTCGCGGGTTTCGGTGCGATTTCGATAGACATGACTCATGCCCGCAGCGATGCCATGGGCCGGGAAAGGACCACCTCGACGGGTCAGTCGCTCCGCTTTCGCTACTCCAAATCCCTGACGGCTACTGACACCAACCTCAGCCTGATCGGCTATCGCTATTCCACCGGCGGCTACTACTCGTTCAAAGAGGCACTGGACAGCCGCAGCAATGAGCGCAGCCTGGATACCTATCGCAACGGCCACATGAAGAGCAACTTCAGCGCCAACATATCGCAGCAGTTGGGCGGCTATGGCGGGATGTACGCCAACATATCGAAAACCGCCTATTGGGGACGGAGCGACGCCGACACCTCGATACAGCTGGGGTACAGCGCAAGCGCCGGTAACATCTCCTACACCCTGGGTCTGGCTGTGAGCAAAGGCGCCACCCTCGACGACCGCAGCCTGTCACTGAGCATCAGCATGCCTTTGGGCGGCACGCGCAACCAGCGCATCACGGCCGACCTCAATCAAAGTTCCAGCGGCGCCGTATCGCGTACAGCGACCTTGAGCGGCAACGCACTGCAGGACGATACCCTCTCTTACAGCGCGGGTGTATCGCAGCAAGTCACCAGTGCACAACGGCAAACGGGTACCACCGTGGCTGCGCAGTATGACGCGCCGAGTGCGATCTTGCGTGGCGCCTACAACCAGACCGCAGGCAGCCGGCAAATGGACATGGGGGTGGAGGGTTCGGTGGTGGCGTATGGCAGCGACCTGATTTTCAGTCAGCCGCTAGGAGAAACCAACGTGATCGTCGCCACACCGGGCGCAGCGGATGTAGCCATCACCAACACGCGCGGGGTCCGCACGGACAGCAAGGGCTATACAGTGGTGCCGCAGGCCCTGCCCTATCGAAAGAATCGCGTGTCGCTGGACACCCAGACCATACCCGCAGACGTCGACATTGCCGAGCCGGTGCAGGAAGTCATACCGAACCGCGGCGCTTTTGTACTCACCGACTTCGATATCCGGCGAGGCCGACGCATCCTGTTCCGGATCATTGATGGGCAGGGCCAACCCGCGCCGTTCGCCGCCCGCGCCGAGTTGTTCACGACCGACGGCCGCCCCGTCGGCAACACCTTGGTGGCAGACAACGGGCGCGCTTTCCTGACCGGCGTACCAGACCAAGCGCAGTTGGTCATCAGCGTGGACGGTCGTCCATGGTGCAGCCTCCACGTGACTCAGGACGAAGTGGCGCAGGAAAAGGGCGGAATCACTCAATTGAACATGCAATGTCAGCGCGCGGCCATCGGGTCAGGCGCCAAGGATCAATCATCATGATCGTTAATAAACGCAACCGGCTTATGCAGGCGCTGTTGGCTGGTTTACTGGTCAGCATCTCGTTTCAAGTGCAGGCGCTGATCGGAGGCAACTTGACCTGCGATGTCTCGGGTTCTTCAATGGATGGCTACGACTTCAGCCCCGGTGATCAAATGAACGTGCGGTTCAATGGGATTTGTACTGCCAACCGCGCATTTACCAAAAGCTTCTACCCGACGGTGGACATCACTCCTGTGTACGGAGATGACCCAGGGCAACTAACTGTATGGGACCCTCTTACAAACATGAAGGTAATAGAGTTGCCTTTGGGCCTTTACTCAGATACCTGCTTGGGAGGGGTGTGTGGGCCTATCGCGATCGGTCGGAAAATCCCCTACAGTTATTTTGTACGCGGAAAAGCGCCAAGCACTCCCGGCAGATACGCGGCGAAGATCGTGTTAGGCGTCACTGCCATCGGCGCTCCGCTCTATGCAGAATGGATCCATACCGTTCTCTATATCTACAATGTCAAAGCTGCCGGTTGTACGCTAACTTCACCCGATGTTGTCAGTTTGAAACTCGGCACCATCAACAGTAACGACCTGTACAACGCAACGCAATCGACCACTGTTGTACTCAACTGCGCCTCAGCGCTGCGCGCCAACGTTACATTAACGCCAAGTCGGGCAATCATCGGCCCCAATTACGGTACCTCACAGACTTCTCTGGCAGGTTTGAACATGAGGGCGTTCTGGAGCGATACCGGGAACCCTGTAGAGCTCGGTTCCTCGCGCGTCATGGAACTGAGGGCCGGCAGCAACAGCGTGGGCCTTAGCTTCAGGCCAGTACTGGAAGCGGGGAAATCGCCATCCGGTACATTCCAGAGCCAGTACACACTGACCATCAGCTACCTCTGAGGCCATCGCGATGAAAAGACTGCTACCTGTATTGGCGCTGTTCAGCGCCACCGTGCAGGCTGACGAAACGGTGAACATCACTGTCAGCGGCACCCTCACTCGTCCACCCTGCATATTGAGCACTGGCACCAAACTGACCGCTGCGTTTGGCGATGTGCAAACAGACAAAGTGGCGACTACTGGCACGGTCAATGTGCCGGTACGTCTGAAATGCTCACCGGGTTCATCGCTGTCGGTGAAGTTCAGCGCCAACAATGGCACGCAAACGCCCACCGTAGCCAAAACCACGGCAGCGAACCTCGGCGTGTCCCTGCTGTGGGCGGACGGTTCGGAAGCGAACCTCGAAGGCAAAGGCAAGCCTTACATGAACCTGGGCGCCGACGTCGATCTCAGCCTGAAGGCGAAACTGGTGCCGTTCGGCACGCTGACGCCCGGCGCCTTTACCTCATCGATGGTCATGACGATCAGTTACTTATGAAAGCGCTTGCCTGGGTACTACTCGCGATGACTGGCTCCACTTTTGCCGAACCTGCGAAAGAAGCGCAGATCGATGTCGGCGGCAACCTGATCGCACCACCGTGCGTCACGCGGTTTCCGAGTACACAACAGATCGACCTTGGTAAGGTCAACCTCAACCAACTGGCGGATGACAGTGCCGCGATCACCGATGTGCCGCTGCGTTTCGACTGCCAACCTGGCACCAAGCTGGAGCTGAAGTTATCGCCCGGCATGGGCCTGGCTGACGGGTCGGTGATGCTTACCAACCGGGCAGCATTGGGCTTGCGGGTACAATTGGGCGACAAGACCGAGCAGCCAAGTATCGGGCTGGGGGAAACGGGCACCTGGCCCGTCAGCGAAGAGCCGTTACTGCTACGCCTTCTTGTCAAACCTGTTTCGGTGGGCGAGCTGCCTGAAGCGGGCAGCTACACTGCAACCCTGCTGATGCAGATGACGTACCGCTGAGGGCAGCCAAAGCGCTGCCTAGTCAGCCGCGCGCCTGCAATGCGCTGAACACCAGCATGCCCACGAGCATGGCCGCCACGAACAGCCAGGCTTGCCAGTAGCCGCCAACCAGCAGCACCAGTGCCGGGCCCGGGCAGATGCCAGCGATCCCCCAGCCGACCCCAAACATGAGGCTGCCGCCCACCAGCCGCCGGTCGATGTCGCGCCGCGTCGGCAACTGCATTCGGCCACCCAGCAACGCCACGCTGTGCCGCCGCGCCCAGGTCATGGGCAGCAAAGCGATGCCGATGGCGCCAACCATGACCAGCGCCAGCGAGGCGTCCCAGCGCCCGGCCAGGTCGAGAAACCCGAGCACTTTCGCGGGGTTTGCCATGCCGGATAGCAACAACCCCAGGCCAAACAACACGCCAGCCAGAAAACCACTGAGCCGCTGCATGTCAGTTACCTGCCAGCACATGACGAAGGATATAGACGGTGGCAAACCCGGCCACCATGAAACTCAGCGTTGCTACTGCCGAGCGCGGCGACAATCGGGAAAGGCCACACACACCATGGCCGCTGGTGCAGCCTGCGGCGTAACGGGTGCCGAGGCCGACCAGCAACCCGGCGACCACCAGCCACCCGGGCGAAACCGTAAAGTGCGCAGGCGGCAGGGCTGTAAACAGTTGCCACAGCAACGGCGCGGCGAGGATGCCGAGCAGGAATGACGCTTTCTCGCCACGCCCCTCCCCGCCACGTTGCAGCAACGACCCGAGCAGGCCGCTGATACCCGCGATACGCCCATTGGCCACGGCAAACAGCGCAGCAGCCAGGCCGATCAAGGCGCCGCCTGCCAGCGCCGTCCAAGGGGTGAAATCGTTCATGCACAGCGCCTCGAAGAATGCCACGTAAGGGAAACACCGACGTCGACATTATGGCATTGCTGGCAGGCAGCCTCCATTGACGGTCGCCAACAGTGTCTGTGCCAACGCACCGCAGGTGCTGTCGTGCAGCCCATCACAACTGCCAAGTGAACCTTGAGAACGCTCGGGCGAGATCACCAGCACACTGGACGACAAGCGATGCAGTACCCGTTCGGCCGTACTGCCAATGAACCAGCCAATACCGCGGTGGTGATAGCTGCCCATCACCAGCACGTCGGTGTCATGGTTGTCCATGAACAGGGCCAGCGCCTTGGCCGGGTCACCGATGCGCATATGGCGGTGCTCGGCCGCTATGCCGTTGCGCTCGGCCAGCGCCTGGAAGGCATCGCTCTGGGCTTCATGAAGTGTGTGCGCCAAGTTGGAGTCGAACAGGAAGGCGTGTTCCCGACTACCGTCGGCGTCCAGGTACATCGAGCCCAGGTCGTAGGCATAGAGCAACTCGATTTGCGCATTGCACTGCAAGGCCAGTTTCAGCGCCTCGCTGATGATCTGGTCATTGAAACCCTCGATCTGATCCTCTGGCCTGGACAAGTCCACCGCCGCCAGGATGGTGCGGGGCAATGCATGGCGGGCCTTGTGCACCAAGTGCAGCGGGATGCGGGTTTCGCGCAGCAGTTGTATATCCAGGGAAGTGAACATGGCGCGTGCCCACCAAGGCTCATGCTCGAAGGCCTTGATCAGCATGGCGAACGGCTGTTCGCGCAGGTGCACCAGGATCTCGTCGAGCGGGTGCTGCACCCACAGCACTTCGGTGGTCACGGTGACACCGCTGCGGCGCATCGGTAGCGCCTGGGCTTCGAGCCAGTCGCGGTGCTGCTGCACATAGCTTTCGCGCATTGCCGCCAGTGCCTGTTCATTGACCAGGCCTGCGGTTGCAAGGCCTTCCACATAGTCGAACGCCACGATATGCAGCGCCATGCCCTTGGCCTTGGCCAGCGCGGCGGCGCGGTCGTAGACAGGGGTCCGGCGCATCAGCGGCGATGCTATCAACAGCAGTCTTTGCGGGGTTTGCATGGCCCACCTCGGCGGTTCCGTTACGTGCTCGCAGCATCGTTCAGCCATGCTCGGCAGACTTGACGTTTGTCAACTGACGCGCTCACGACAACGGCATTCATCACAACGCGGGTATTTGGCGCAGATCAACCGGTTGCCGGACGCCAGGCACAACCTGATCCCATCGCAACGCCCTCACCCGTCAGGCAAGGTATCGTCAACCTGCGCGGCAAGCTGGTGGAAACACTCGACATGCCGGCCCTGCTGGCCCTGGAGAAAGGCGAGCCTGGCAATGGAAGACTGCAAGCCCTGACCGTGCCATGCTAGATACGCTGATGGCAGCAGCACCGCTGCTGCGCAATCGATAGAGGTTCATTAGCATGGACGACCCACTCGCCAAACTCGACCACTACATCCAAACCCTCGGCCCCATCGCCGATGCCCTCGAGCAGCAGGTTGGCCCCTGCCCCGGTACGCGCCCAGCGCTGATCGCGTGGCTGATGGAATGGAAGGGCAGCCACCCGGCACACAGTAAAATCGAGGGTGATCCGCCCTGCTTGCCTGCCAGCCTGAAAGCGGCCTACCGCCAATGGGCGAAACTGGAGGCCAGCGAATAAAGGTAATCAGCCCGCTGAGCGATTGCCGCGGGCCGCTGCGCACGGAGCATTGCGAGGTTACCTGCGGTCGAACGCCTGACAGACCTCTGGCACGGCGCTGGGCGGCGGTTCATGCCAGCCGCCGGTAAGCGCGTGCCAGGCGTGATTCGGCCCACATTGAGGGCTTAACGGCCGGGAAAAGACAAGTATGGTCACATTCGATCTGCACAGGATGTTGCTCGGCGAATTTCCGGTCACCTTTCTCCTGGAAGTCGCCGTTCGGGTATTGGCCGCCTTTCTCGCTGTGTTCTGCTTTCTCAAGTTCAGCGGGCGCCGCGGGATCAAGCAGCTATCGCGCTTTGAACTGGTGGTGATTCTGACCCTGGGGTCTGCGGCGGGCGACGTGACATTCTACGAGGATGTGCCGCTTCTGCCGGTAGCCCTGGTGTTCATTACCCTGCTCGTGCTGTACCGCGGCACCATCTACCTCATGAAGCGAAGCAAGACCTGCGAGGCGTGGATTGATGGCCTGCCCATCACCGTGGTCAAGGACGGCATGTACGAGGTCCATTCGCTGCGTAATCTGAACATTTCAGCCAGTGAACTGTTCATGGAGCTGCGCCAACAAGGCGTGGAGCACCTGGGGCAAGTCCGTTTGGGCCTGCTGGAGACCGATGGCGACCTCAGCCTGTATTTCTACACTGCCGAGGATACCCGCCCAGGCTTGTCCGTGCTGCCTGCCGAACACCGGCCCGAATACAGCTCGCCGCCCGCGGCCGGGCTATACAGCTGCGTAGGCTGCGGCTTTGCGACCTACCATGAGGCTGAAGATACGCGCTGCTGCGAACGTTGTGGCCATGGCGTCTGGTCGCCGGCCCTGGACACCTTGCGCAGTCGATAAGGCAGGCTGCCAACGCCGGCAAGGCTAGAGCTTGAAGCGGACATGAATACAGCTCTTGCTGGCCTGGCGGTCAATGGTCACCGCGGCGCTACCATACCCGGAATAGCTTTTGACCAAGCGCATACCCAGGCCGGTGCCCGTCGGCTTGGGGTAGTTGTCCGGGAAGCCATCGCCTTCATCGCGAACGGTGAGCAATGCATGGTCGCCTGCATGCTTGACCAGCACCTCAATGGTGCCTTTGCCGTACTTGAGCGCGTTGGTGATCAGCTCGGAGATGACCAGGCCCAGGGGCGCCATACGTTCAGGCGGCAGCACGAAATCATCTGCCTCCAGAACGATCTTGCGGTCTGCCAAGGCCTTGCCCAGATCGCCGAGCAATGCATTCAGATATTCTTCAGCATGCACGCCTTGGTCTTCAGCGGTCTGGTACAGCCGCTCGTGAACACTGGCAATGGTGACTACCCGGCCAGCCGCGGTTTCAAGCTGCAGCTTGACCGCCGCGTCGGCTGCCAGGTTTGCCTGCAGCAGCAGCAGTGTGTTCACCAGGTGCAAACTGTTCTTGACCCGATGATGAATCTCCTCCAGATAGAGGTCGCTGCGGTCTTGCCTGGTGTTCTGCGCCTCGATCAGGGACAGCAGTTGGGCCTCGTACTGATGCCGTGCGGTGATGTCGCGCGAAACGGCGATCACTCGCTCAACCTGGCCATTCACGCCCATGATCGGCGCCACCGTCACATCCCACCATTTCGGCTCAGTAGCCGATAACGGGCAATACGCTTCGAACCGAATGGTCTCGCCAGCGCCGACTTTACCCAGCGCCTCCCACACAATCGACCTGGATTCCTCTGGCCACAGCTCATGCCAGCGCTGGCCTGTGACTTCGGCAGCGCTGGTGTTCATGAAGGTCAGGCCAGCTTCGTTCATGAATTCGATGTGCCCGTCGGCAGACATGATCTCCACCCAGTCAGGGCTGGCATTGAGGATCGTCTCGGAATAGGGGTCGGGGTGAGGCGCCTCGACCCCTGCGGCAATCCGTTCGGCAGCCAGTGAAATGACGGTAGCAATCCCTTCCAGGAACACCAGGTCGCTTTCCACGAAATCCTCACCGTTGCTGCTGTCGGCCTCAAGCACGCCGAATGGGCCGAGTACACCGCGAATCGGTACATTGATCGCGCGCTCTATACCGTATTTTTTCAGCAGCTCAGGGGTGCGGAACCTATTTTCCATGCCCAGATGGTTCGACAGTACCGGCCTGTAGGTGGCCAGCGCATACCCTGCCGGGCTGGCTTCATCTGCACCCACGGTAGCCCTGCCGATGTCTGCAGCATCCCAGCCAACCCCATGGGACAGGACGAAACCGTCGCCGTCCAATTCAGGCTGGAGCACCTTGGCGTAGCGCGTATTCATGCCCTCGGCAACCACTTCACAGGCGCGCGTCAGCAGCAGGTCGAGTTCTGTGACCTGCAACGACACCACGCCAAACTCGACAACCAGCTCATGTTGTCGGTGAAGCCGTGCATGGGTTCGATTCAAGGCTGCACGGATCGTTTCGTCCGTAGGTAGCTGCTGCATAGGGTTCCCTTTGTAGTGTGCAGGAACGCGTCCAGCCTCCATACCCAGCGAAGGCGGTTCGCTTACCGCCCTCCTACAATAGCCGCTAATTGATGTACGCGCGCCAGTGCTCGCCCCGCTGCGCCAGCGTAGGGCTGGACTTCAATGGTCACTTTACGCGGTAAATTCACGGGGCGGTGCATATTATGACGAGGCGTGCAGCAGCGCTGTGCCTGTTCAGCCGGTGGGTGGCGCCCCCTGCAGCGTTGCTACAGCTCATACGGGGTGGCCATGGGCCGCGTAGCACGCTGGCTCAAACCTTCCACCGCGGTAACCCGGGCAATTTCAATACCATTGCGCACGATGACAACGACCGTGCCATAGATGACTTGTTCGAGGATGTACTCAAGGCTGGTCTGGGCTTCGGACAGGTCATATTTGACGTGGTGCACGATGGCGTTCCTTTTGGGAGGTTCGATTGGGGTGAGGTTCACCCCGCAGGCAAGCGGCCCGTGTAAGGCCACATGCTGGTCAATATGATGATGCGCCCGCCGGGGAATGTGCTGCCTAAAAACGCCACCGCCGAAAAGATTTTCGATTGTTTATTCTGATTCTCCAGAATTTGCACATTATCTATTCATTGAAGTGAATGTCTGATCACTTCACAGCCCCATCAGGGCAAGCGTAAACCGGGGCCGGGTCGCGAGGCCCTCAATGCATTTTCACGCCTGCAGAGAAAGTCTTGCTTCATGCAGGCTGTTTTTCCAATCAATTGAAATGCTTAGCCTGCACCCACTTTCCCAGCCTCTGGATACAACCCATGAAAGCCGTCGTCTATACCCAACCCGGTTTGCCCATTCACGACCCACAGTCGCTCTACGACACAGAATTGCCCGCGCCCCAGGCGGGTGCCAGGGATCTGCTGGTCGAGGTCAAGGCCATTGCGGTAAACCCGGTCGATACGAAAATACGGGCAAGCCGCGGCGGCCAACAGCCACAGGTGCTTGGCTGGGACGCTGTCGGGGTTGTGCGCGAGGTGGGCCCTGAAGTGACGTTGTTCCGGCCCGGCGACGAAGTGTTCTACGCCGGCGCCATCGACCGCCCGGGCAGCTACAGCGAGCTGCATGTAGTTGACGAGCGTATCGTCGGGCACAAGCCCCGTAGTCTGAATAACGCTGATGCTGCGGCGTTGCCGTTGACCTCCATCACCGCCTGGGAGTTGCTGTTCGACCGCCTGGGCATTGCAGAGCAGGCTGGCCAAGGGCAAAGCCTGCTGGTGGTCGGCGCTGCCGGCGGGGTGGGTTCCATCCTGATCCAGCTTGCCAGCAAGCTTACGCAATTGACGGTGATCGGTACCGCCTCCAGGGCTGAAAGCCAACAGTGGATCGAGGAACTGGGTGCGGATCATGTCATCGACCACACCCGGCCGATCGCCGCTCAGCTTGCAGCGCATGAACTCGAGTGCGTGGATTATGTGATCAGCCTGACGCACACCGATACCTACCTGGACCAGTTGGTAGAAGTGCTTCGCCCACAAGGCAAGCTGGCGCTGATCGACGATCCGGCGCAGCTGGATGTCGTGCCCCTCAAGCGCAAGTCACTGTCGCTGCACTGGGAGCTCATGTTCACCCGCTCGCTGTACCAGACCGACGACATGATCAAGCAACATCATCTGCTCGAACGTGTCTCCAGCCTGGTCGACAAGGGCGTGCTGCGGACAACCCTGGGCGAGCACTTCGGTGCAATCAATGCCGAGAACCTCCGCCGTGCGCACGCCGTCATCGAGAGCGGCAAGGCCCGGGGCAAGATCGTGCTGGAAAGCTTCTGACCGGAGCGCGAAGCAATCGCGCCCTGGTTCACGAGCAGGGGTGACACCGCTCGTCGCTTCCTCGGCGCATTGGAACCAACGCGCAGGTACCAGCCTCCTCGAACCGGTATGAGCATTCTCAACTGCAGGAGCTTTTACCATGCGCGACTACCCTACCCCGCCGTTCCCGTTTCAACCGCAGAGCGTTCCTGGTACGCAGCGCAAGATGGAGCCATACCCGGATTGCGGCGAGCAGTCCTATACCGGCCATGGCCGGCTTGCAGGCAAGATCGCCCTGATTACAGGGGCCGACAGTGGCATCGGCCGGGCGGTGGCCATCGCTTATGCCCGGGAAGGTGCAGATGTTGCCATCAGCTACCTCGACGAGCATGAGGATGCGCAGGAAACCGCACGCTGGGTCGAGGCCGCAGGCCGCCAATGCCTGCTGCTGCCTGGTGACCTGGCGCACAAGCAACACTGCCAGGCCATCGTGGCCAAGACCGTCGAGCGGTTTGGCCGCATCGATGTCCTGGTGAACAATGCCGCGTTCCAGATGGCCCACGAAACCCTCGAGGAAATTGACGATGATGAATGGGTGAAAACCTTCGATATCAACATCACCGCCATTTTCCGCATTTGCAAGGCGGCGTTGCCTTCCATGCCCAAGGGCAGCTCGATCATCAATACCAGTTCGGTGAACTCCGACGACCCCTCCCCCAGCTTGCTGCCGTATGCGGCGACCAAAGGTGCCATCGCCAACTTCACGGCCGGCCTGGCGCAGTTGCTGGGCAAAAAGGGCATTCGCGTGAACAGCGTAGCCCCGGGGCCGATCTGGACCCCGTTGATTCCGGCGACCATGCCCGATGAGGCGGTCCGGAACTTCGGCTCCGGCTACCCCATGGGGCGCCCTGGGCAACCCGTCGAGGTTGCGCCGATCTACGTGCTGCTGGCATCTGACGAAGCCAGCTACATCAGCGGGTCGCGCTATGCCGTGACAGGTGGTAAACCAATTCTTTGAGGGCAGAGCCGCCCTGCCAACCCCGGCATTATCGTTCGGGCTGCGCGCCCAGCATGGCATGTACCCTGGCCACCAGTTCGTCTACGGCGAATGGCTTGGTCAGTAAAGCCGATGGGTCGCGCAGAAGCTCATGCTCGAACAATGCCGGGTTGGTGAAACCCGTCATGAAGATAACGGGCAGCGCCTTGCGAATCTGGCGGCTGGACGACGCCATCTGAAGACCGTCAATGCCGCCAGGCAGCCCGACATCCGTTACCAGCAAATCGATGCGTGTGTCGGAAGACAACAGCTGCAAGCCAGCCTGGCTATCAGCCGCCTCGATGACCGTACACCCCAAACCGCCGAGCACATCACTGACGAACAGGCGCACGGAGGGTTCATCGTCAACGACCAGTACAGTACGGTCAGACCACCGGCCACACAGGCCATGCTCGAGTGCTGCACGGCCCGCCAGCTGCGGCTGGCCCCTCTCTGCCGGCAGGGACAATTCAACCCGCGTGCCTACCCCCTCCTCAGAACTGATCCTTACCTGGCCACCCGATTGCTTGGCAAAACCGTAGACCATCGACAAGCCCAGCCCAGTGCCTTCGCCTATCGACTTGGTGGTGAAGAACGGCTCGCACGCCTTGGCGAGCGTATCTGCACACATGCCCATGCCGTTGTCGGTGACGCTGATGGTCAGGTACTCGCCTGGCTGCAGTTCGGCATCCAGCCCAGGGCCTGCCTCCAAGGTATGGTTGGCCGTGGCGATCGTGATCGTGCCAGGCTTCTGCGCCAGGGCATCGCGGGCATTGATGCAAAGGTTCAACAGGGAGTTTTCGACCTGTACCGGGTCAACCAGGCACGTGGCCAACTGCGCGTTCAGATTGACCTTGAGGGCAATCGACGGGCCGACCGTGCGGCTGATAAGGTCCTTCAAACCCTCGACCAGCTCATTGACATCGGTGCGCACGGGCAGCAACGGCTGCCGACGGGAAAACGCCAGTAACCGGTGAGTCAACGCTGCGGCCTTCTGCGCTGCCCGGTGCGCGACTTCGAGGTAGCGCTCAACGTCTGCAGTGCGCCCAGCCTTGCCGCGCATCCGGGCAAGGTCAAGGCTGCCAATGATGCCTGCCAGCAGGTTGTTGAAATCGTGGGCGATGCCTCCAGTGAGCTGACCGATGGCTTCCATTTTTTGCGCCTGGCGCAGTGCCTCCTGCGCCGCCTCACGCTCGGCAACCGCTTCGCTGACCCGCTTTTCCAGCGTGCGGTTCAGCTCCAGCAGTTCAGCTTCCGCCTGCTTGCGCCCGGAAACGTCAATCGATGAGCCGATCAGGCCGATGATCTGCCCGGCTTCATCGACCAGCGGGGCCTTGACTGACAACCAAGTGGTTGCCGAGCCATCGGGCATGTCGACCCGCTCTTCAACCTGCACGGTCTTGCCGCTGCCCATCACCAGCCGATCCGTTTCCATCACCTGGCGCGCCTGGTCCTTGTCTTCCAGGAACTCCAGGTCGGTCTTGCCCAGGTAGAATTCGGGCGGTTTGCCAATCAGCTGCGTCGCGCCGTGGTTGGCAATCAGCATCCTGCCGTCGAGATCCTTGGCGTAGACCACGCCCGGCACGGCGGCCGTGAATGTGCGCAACAGGGCCGAGACCCGATCGCGTTCCGCTTCGGCGGCCCTGCGCGCTTCGATATCCATGAGCACACCCGGGAACCGCACGGCTCGCCCGCTATGGTCCAGCTCGGCATGGCCGTTGGCTTCGATCCAGTGGTAGACACCCTCCTCGTTACGCACGCGGTATTCACAGCGAAACGCGCCGCCGTTGGCCACTGCCCGCTGGATATCCTGATGCACCCGCTCACGGTCATCGGGGTAAATCGCCGAAAACGCTTCAGCCAAGGGGATGCCGGCCTGACACTGCTGCGCAGGAATGCCGAACGAACGGGAGAAACGCTCGTCTGCAGTGACCCGATCGTTGGGAATATCCCAGACCCAGGTACCGACGATAGCGGCTGCCTCCAGCACAAGTCGCAATTTTTCCGAGGAATCATCTGCAATAGAGAGTAATTCAGAACGGGTATTCAATGCCGACGGTGCGGCAACCCCCTCTTTATTCATGATCCACCTCTGTGGGAGCGTCATAATCCTGGCAATGTCGGCAGCCGCTGCTCACCGACATGTGACGCTGGTACAGGTCACGGACCAGGCTGTATACGAAGATGTACAGAGCCTATGACCCTAGCGCAAGTGTTGGACCACAAGCAGGTGCAAACAATTCAATAACTTGGAAAGGCTTGCTCAGTCGTGCAGCCGCTGGCCGCGGCTCAGGTGACGCCGGTAGGCCCATCCAGCACCTGCCTGACCCGCCGTGCCAGGTCATGGGGCTGGCAAGGCTTGGATATCACCTCGAACTCCGAGCCGCCGATGTCGGTGCGCTCGATCGAATTTTCAGCATAGCCAGTCGTGAGCAATACCTTGATCTGCGGTTGCAGCCTGCGCACCTCCCGGGCAAGCATGACGCCGTTCATGCCGCCTGGCATGATCAGGTCGGTGAACAACAGGTCGTAGCGCTCGCCAGCCTGGATAAGCTTTAACGCTTCCCGCGCATTGAGCACCATGTCGGCTGCGTAGCCGTAGTCCTCGAGCACCATTTTTGCCAGCTCTGCCACATCCGGCCGGTCTTCCACGATGAGGATACGCTCTGAGCCGCCACTGCGTTCGGCGGTTTTCACGGCGGGCTGCTGGACGACCTTGGCGTCGTCGACGGGGAAGTACAGGCGCAGGGTCGTGCCTTCCCCCTCTTCGGTGTAGATGCGCGCAGCACCCCCGGATTGCCTGGCGAAGCCGTAGACCATCGACAGGCCCAGCCCCGAGCCCTTGCCCTCTTCCTTGGTGGTGAAAAACGGGTCCATGACGCGGTCACGGATGCTGGCCGGCATGCCTATACCATTGTCGGTCACGGACAGGCTGACATAGTTGCCGGGCAAAAGGCCGTCGAAGGAATGGTTGATGTCGGTGACCAGCACATTGCGGGTTTCAATGAAAACGTGCGGGCGCTTGCGCCCTATCAGCGCGTCGCGCGCGTTCATGAAGATATTGAGCAGTGCCACTTCGGCCTGCGTGGGGTCGATGCGGCAATTGCGCAGGTCGGCCTCGAAGTCAAATTCCACCAGAACATCGGCGCCAAAGGTCCGCTCCATCATGGGCCGCAGGTCATCGACCAGGTGGTTGAGGTTGAGCACGCGCCCATGCAGTTTCTGCTTGCGGGCGAAGGCCAGCAACTGCTTGGTCAGCGTGCTGGCGCGCTCCACCGCCGTCTGCGCGTGCCCCACACTGCGGCGGATGCGATTGAGGTCGACCTGAGTCTTGTCAGCCTCATTGGCGATCAGCCCCAGGTACCCACCCATCACCTGCAACAGGTTGTTGAAATCGTGGGCGATACCGCCGGTGAGTTGGCCCAGAGCCTCCATTTTCTGGGCCTGGCGCAAGGCGTCCTCGGCATCGCGACGGCGGCTGACGTCCAGTTGCGAGGCAAAGTGATAGATCAGGTCGCCGCGCTCATTGAAGATCGGCGAGATGAACAGCGCGTTCCAGAAGCTGGAGCCATCCTTGCGGTAATTGAGAATTTCCGTGGCGATATCCACACGCTGTTCAATGCTATCGCGCAAGGTTGCGACCACCTCGGTATCGGTTTCCGGGCCTTGCAGGAACCGGCAATTGCGCCCGAGGATCTCTGCCAGCTCATAGCCGGTCATGTCGAGGAACGCCCGGTTGGCGAAGATGATGGGGTTATCGTCACGGTTGGGATCGGTGACGATCATGGGCATCCGCGTGGTTTCCACGGCCGCGAAGAACATGTCGTGGGGCAGCTCGGAAATATCCCCTGAAGCCTGGTTACTGACGCGGGCCTTTTTACTGCTCACGGAAAACTCCTCGATCATTACCGATGCAGGTCCAATCTGGACAACGCCAGCGGGCAGATTGCTCAATGCAGACAGCAGCGCTGCCGGGCCTGCGCTGCCGGCGCATGTGGCCCACCGAATTTGCCAATAAATTGCCGTTTCTGAACATTGCCGACTTGCCGAGTTCCCCGGCATGGACCATCTTGAAAGCAGCCACCGCAGGAGTCGTATCCATGAGAGCACTGACTTACCACGGGCCACAGGACGTTCGCGTCGACAATGTTCCGGATCCCATCCTCGAGCACGACGACGACGTCATCTTGCGAGTCACCGCCACAGCCATTTGCGGTTCTGACTTGCACCTGTACCACGGCAGGATCCCGGAGACCGAAGCTGGCGACATTTTCGGCCACGAATTCATGGGCATCGTCGAAGAAACCGGGCGCGGGGTTACCCACTTGCAGGTCGGTGACCGCGTTGTGATCCCGTTCGTGATCGCCTGTGGTAGCTGCTTCTTCTGCCAGCTCGACCAGTTCGCCGCCTGCGAAACCACCAACCGAGGCCGCGGCGCCATCGTCAACAAGAAAAGCATCCCACCCGGCGCCGCCCTGTTCGGTTACAGCCACCTCTACGGTGGCGTGCCCGGCGGCCAGGCCGAGTATGTGCGCGTGCCGAAGGCCAATGTCGGCCCGTTCAAGGTGCCGACGGCACTGTCCGACGACAAGGTGTTGTTCCTCTCCGATATCCTGCCCACCGCCTGGCAGGCGGTTACCAACGCCCAGGTGGGCCAGGGTTCGACGCTGGCGATCTACGGTGCCGGGCCGGTCGGGCTGCTGAGTGCCGCCTGTGCGCGGATGCTGGGCGCCCAGACCATCTTCATGGTCGATGCCAACCAGCACCGCCTGGCCTTCGCCCACGACACCTATGGCGTAGTGCCGATCAATATCGAGGACGACGACGACCCGGCCGACAGCATCATCCGCCTCACCCCGGGTATGCGTGGGGTAGATGCCGTGATTGACGCGGTGGGTTTCGAAGCCAAAGGCAGTACCGCCGAAGCGGTGTTGACCGCGCTGAAAATCGAGGGCAGTAACGGCAAGGCGCTGCGCCAGAGCATTGCCGCCGTACGCCGCGGGGGCATCGTCAGTGTGCCGGGGGTATACGCCGGGTACGTACACGGGTTCATGTTCGGCGATGCCTTCGACAAAGGCCTGACCTTCAAGATGGGCCAGACCCATGTGCAGAAGTTCCTGCCCGAACTGCTCACCTACATCGAGAACGGGCGCCTGCAACCCGAACTCATCGTGACCCATCGCATGGCCCTGGAGGAGGCGGCCTTCGCCTACAAGATGTTCGATCAGAAGAGCCACGATTGCCGCAAGGTCATACTGGTTCCAGGTGCTGCGCCAAGTAACCTGGCCGCGAGCGTTGGCACAGGGTTACCACGCCATCGTTGAGGCGAGGTCTGCTACCGGCGGCGTTGCTCAGGCCAGCTGGATGAACACCGCATAGGCACCCAGGATCAGCCAGAACACCAGGAATATCCACGGTGTACGCAGCGAGAACAACAGCGACTTACGGTGCCCGGCCTGTGATGTTTCCGTCTCACTGAACAGAGGCGACTCGTCATAGGCCAGGCCCATCAACGGCTCGCTGCGCAGCAAATGGCTCTGTTTGAGTTGCCAGTGCTCGATGATGCGATAGGCCGCGCGGATACCGGGCCAGGCATTGAGCGAGCTGAGTATGCCAAGCAGGGCCAGAAACGGCGGCACCACCAGGGTGAACATTTCGCCCCAGCTCTGGTTGAGGTTACCCATCGATGACACGAACGCGATGACCAGAAATGACTGTGCGGCCAAGTAGGCGTCGGTGCGGTTGGCAAGAATACTGGTCTCATACTGGATTTCACCGCGATAGAAATCCAGCCGCTCCTTGGGTGAGCCGAACATATGGGCGTTGTGCGCGCTGACCTCATGCTCCGGCGTGGTGGGGGTTATGATGCGCGGCACAGGTCGGCTCCTGATAGGTGAGATCTGATGAACCCTGGCGGTTGCAAGCACGCCCAGCCTCAGGCGCCGTGCTCACCCTTCTCGCGCGCTTCCTTCTGGGCGGTGGAGTCATGCGAAGTGCCCCCGGAGCCATCCGGGCGCTGGGCATCGTTGTCGCGCTCCTGCTCGCCGGTGGTTTCGGCCTGCTCGGTGGCTTTGTCCTTCTCTGACGCTGTCATGGTGCTTATCCTCTGCTGCGTGGTGGTAATGAGGGCCGGTAACATGAATCTGTAGCCCCCGACGAAGTTCAGCGGCTCTTGCCAAAGCAGGATCAACGGCAGGCGGCGTGCAGGCGGTATCAGCTTTTGCCCGGCACGCCATTCGAGAACTTCTTCACATCAATGGGCTGTGCAACGAACTCCGGGCCATCCCCCGAGGCGCGCCAGCGCACATTCCCGATGCCATAGCGCTCAGCCATGGGGCGGCTGACCTTCTTGATCGTGTGCTGGCCAAAGCGGGGAATAATTCCTACGCCTGCATCACAACTCGCCCAGTGCCAGGCCTCGGCGTTGTCCATACGCTCCAGGCGGATGATGAAGGTGCGAAATTCACCGTGAAGCTCATATTCGATCACATACAACTGCTGCCCTGCCATTGGACTCTCCTCCATCGATTCAGGCTAATGGAGTGAACCGACGCTAGAAAATTCAGAAATTTTTGACCACTTGGTCATTCCCCTGCTCAGTACGCCGGTTCGCTGATCAACCGCATTGAACCTTGCCGCTTGCCGCTGGCTCAACACTTCGCGACCGTGACCTTTTTCCCGCCTATGAGGGGTACCACATGAACGCAATTGAACTGTTGATCCAGGACCACCAGCTGGTGAAGAAACTGCTCGAAGAACTGTCCTCGACCACCGAGCGCGCGGTCAAGAAGCGTGCCGAGCTGCTCGCACGGATCAAGCAGGCAGTCGACATCCACACGGCCCTGGAAGAAGAGATCCTGTACCCGGCGATCAAGCAGGCCGGCGGCAAGGAAGAGGCCAAGATGTATTACGAGGCCAAAGAGGAACACCGCACTGTCGACTCGCTGGTCATTCCTGACTTGCTGCACACCGAAACCGGCACCGTGGAGTTCGCCGGCCGGGTCAAAGTGATGAAGGAGCTGCTCGAGCACCATATCGAGGAGGAGGAAAGCGAACTGTTCCCCACTGCCCTCAAGCTCTTGGGCAAGCAGGAGCTGGAGGAAATGGGGCTGGCCATGGAGGCGCAGAAGAAACTGCTCAAGGAAGAACAGCGAGCGGCATGACCTTGGCCTGCGCGCCCTCCCCGGGCGCGCAGCCACCGGCTTTATTCAGTAGGCGATTCAGTGTTGATCATCGGTGCCGCCTCTGCCAGCGCAAAGGCCCGGCGCTGCTCACGCCGACGGGCAAACGCACGCGCAGGCAACAGCTCTAGGCGTTGTGGCTGGCCAGTCAGCAAGGCGCGCTCGATTGCCGCCACCACCCGCACGTCGCGCCAGCCTTCCTCACCGTCAGGTTCCGGCATTTCATTGCGCAAAATGCAATCGGAAAAGTAAGCGGTCTCCCCGGCAAACTGGTCGACAATCGGGTTGACGTGCACCCGCGTTTCGCCACCGATCGTGGCACGGTAACTGATAGCGACCCCTTCTCCGTAGCCGAAGCAAGGCGAAGCTTCGATCTCGCCTTCTGTACCCAACAGCTGGAAGCGTTCCGTGTCTGGCAACGTGTAGCTGACGGTGAACTGCGCCAACCGCTCCTCGGGAAAGCGCAGGCTGACAGTGACCGTGTCCCAGGTTTGCAGGGTGCTGCCCGGCGAGTGGACCCCCACTGCGCTGACCTCGATCGGTTCGGCATTGAACAACTGGCGGACCATGTTCAGCGGATAAGGGCCCATATCGGGTACCGGCCCGGCAGCAAAACCGTTCTGTGCCCGGTGGTTGCCAGGTTTGACCCGTTGGGTGAAGGTCGAGGTAAACAACCGCGGGTCGCCGAAATGGCCTGCATGCACACGCTCGATCATGTCCAGCGTGCCAGGCTCGCAGTGCAAGCGGTAGGCGATCATCAGCTTTGCCCCCGAGCGGTTCGCCGCCTCGATCATCGCTTTGCAATCCGCCTCGCTGGTGCCCATCGGCTTTTCCAGCAGCACGTGGATACCGGCCTCCAGTGCGGGGATCACAAACTCGCGATGGCGAAAATTAGGTGTAGCAACATACACCGCGTCCACCTCACCGGCGCTTAACAGCGTCGCATACTCCTCGTAGGCATAGGCTTTGACCCCATATTGGGCGGCCAGGTGAGTAGCCTTCTGCGCATCGCCGGTGACCAGTGCGGTGATTACCGAGTTGTCGGTCTGGCCGATGCCGGGCATGAACGCACCTTGGGAAATCGAACCACCGGCCACTACGCCATAGCGGATCTTGCCTGCTGCGGTGGGCATTGAACTGCTCCTTTTCATCAGGATGGTTGAGCACTTGAGTCATGGAATGGGCAAGCCCACGGGTTGAGAGGTTCCATAAATCTGCCTGCCCCGGGCCGTCAGGTAGTGTGAACCACGCCAGAAGGAGTGCGGTCCCACCATCAAATGCATGTGTTTGGGTAGCTTTGATGACCGACTTGATCGACTGGCTTGAATGGCCTGCCATGATCCTGACAGTGTTGGCCGCATGGTGTATCGGCTCACGCCGGCCCGGCAGGCGTAAGCTGGGGTTCTGTTGCTTCATTGGCAGCAATGTGCTGTGGGCGATATGGGGCTGGCAGGCACAAGCCTGGGCACTGATCATTCTGCAGGTATGCCTGTGCTGCATGAACTTGCGCGGCTGGAAGAAAAACACCGCCATGGAAGCGGGCTGAGTCATTACGCATCTGCAGCCATAGGCTGTTTGCGTTCAGCCAGGGCTGCCGCGCAACCCTGGCTCACGGCCGTCATCCTTCAGTCGATCAACAGCTCAACTTTTGCCCACCTTTTCATCGACCTGCGCCAACTGCCGCTTGATGGCCTCGGTCTCTGCTTCCTGCTCTTTGATCGACGTAGGCGTAATCACCTTGTCTACCGTTTCGGTCTTGGGGTCGGGTTTCTCCAAAACAGGGCCAGGCACCTGCTCGCCACGTTGTGCCTCTTCCGAGGAAATGGGGCGTGGAACCTTGTCGCCGGTCTTGCCATCGGTGTGTTTCATGAGTTTCTCCTCAGCTGCGTCAGGTGTAATCAGAAGAGCATGCAGGCTGGTAAAAGTTTGATTTGCATTGCTCCACTGGCGTAGCGACAGCGTCGTCGAATCGTCAGTTTGTGTACCCATGGGCAGATTGGATGGAACGGTCTACGTGGCGACACCGCCTAACGCCTTGCTCACTCACCCAGCGGAGAACCAGCATGATCGACCCTTCTCATCCCGACCCCTATGTTGACGAGATACCCCACAACCCCGGCGAGCCGGTACCCGAACCCGAGCCACCGAAGCAGGCGCCCGATTGGCCGGAAGGCCAGGTTCCGCCTGAGGAACAGTCCGACGGTTGAACCCAGCGTTGCGCCATCCGTCGGCAGCAATGCACGGACGGTGCGCTTATCAGGCCATACAAAGGTGATCAACCTCGATGGAGACTCACCATGAAGACTTTCAAGCCCCACGCGCTGTTGTTGGCGCTATGCCTTGGAGCCAGTGCGCCGCTGACCCTGGCCGCCACCGACATGAATGACCAGCGTGCTCCTGCTACCCACACGGATGACAGCGGCCACATGAACGGCAACGGCGGCGCTACCGGGTCCGGCACACCCAGCGATGGCATGGGCACCGGCTCCGGCGGTACCGACAGCAATGACACGGATAAAACAGGCGGAGATGGCACCACCCACGGCTCGGGTAGTGGGGGGACGGGGAACGGCACCGGAACTGGCCAGGGTGGCGGATCTGGCGCAGGTGGCAGCGGCGCCGGTGGTTGAGCCAGCCGGCTGTAGCGCGGTATGCGCCCACTCGAGTGGCCCGCGCGCACTCACTTGAAACTTTACCGCCTGCTGCTCAGTCCAGACCCCTATCGATCACGCCTAGGGAGAACATGATGAGCAGCACGGTAGGTGACTTTCTGGTGGAGCGTCTGTACCAATGGGGTGTGCGGCGTATTTTTGGCTACCCCGGGGACGGTATCAACGGGGTGTTCGGTGCCTTGAGGCGAGCTGAGGGCAAGATCCAGTTCGTGCAGGCACGGCATGAGGAGATGGCCGCATTCATGGCCAGTGCACACGCTAAGTTCACCGGTGAACTGGGCGTGTGCATCGCGACTTCCGGCCCAGGCGCTTCGCACCTGCTGACGGGCTTGTATGACGCGCGCATGGATCACCAGCCGGTTCTGGCGATTGTCGGCCAGCAGGCGCGCGCCGCGCTCGGCGGGCACTATCAGCAGGAGCTGGACCTGGTGTCGATGTTCAAGGACGTTGCCGGGGCCTTCGTCCAGCAGGCGTCTACCCCAGCGCAAGTGCGGCACCTGCTTGACCGCGCGGTACGCACTGCCGTCGGCGAGCGCCGGGTTACCGCTGTCATTCTTCCCAACGACTTGCAGGACCTGCCCTATGAGGACCCACCGCGGGCCCACGGCACCGTGCACTCCGGCGTTGGCTACAGCAAGCCCAAGGTAGTGCCCTTCGCAGCCGACCTGCAACGCGCCGCCGAGGTTCTGAACGCGGGGCGCAAGGTGGCGATACTGGTGGGGGCAGGCGCGCTGCAGGCCAGCGAACAGGTGATGGCGGTGGCTGAAGCACTGGGTGCTGGCGTGGCCAAGGCGCTGTTGGGCAAGGCGGTATTGCCCGACGATTTGCCGTGGGTGACCGGGGCGATAGGCCTGCTAGGCACCGAGCCCAGTGCGCACCTGATGAACGAATGCGACACTTTGCTGATGATCGGTTCCGGCTTCCCCTACGCCGAATTCATGCCCAAGGAAGGCCAGGCCCGTGGCGTGCAGATCGACCTGCAGCCGGACATGCTCAGCTTGCGCTACCCGATGGAAGTCAATCTGGTGGGGGATGCCAGCGAAACTCTGCAGGCCCTGCTGCCGCTACTGGAGCACAAGACCGATCGGCGCTGGCGGGCCAAGGTCGAAGGCTGGCGCGGCAAGTGGGACAAGACCTTGGCCAAGCGGGCCATGGCCAAGGCAGACCCCATCAACCCGCAGCGGGTCGTTCACGAACTTTCCCCGCGCCTGCCCGACCATGCCATTGTCACCAGCGACTCGGGTTCCTGCGCCAACTGGTATGCCCGCGACCTCATGGTGCGCCAAGGCATGCAGTGTTCGTTGTCAGGGGGCCTGGCGAGCATGGGCGCGGCGGTACCTTATGCCATCGCCGCCAAGTTCGCCCACCCGCAGCGTGGCGTGGTCGCGCTGGTAGGTGACGGCGCGATGCAGATGAGCAACCTGGCCGAGCTGATTACCGTTGCCAAGTACTGGCAGCAATGGGACAACCCCCAGTGGATCTGCGCGGTGTTCAACAACGAAGACCTCAACCAGGTCACCTGGGAACAACGGGTCATGGAAGGCGATCCGAAGTTCGAGGCTTCACAGTCAATTCCGGATGTGCCTTATCACCTATTCGCGATCTCCATCGGCCTGCAGGGTATCTACGTGGAGCGGGAGGAGGATATCGCCGACGCATGGGAGCGGGCGCTGGCGGCTGACCGGCCTGTGCTGATCGAGTTCAAGACCGACCCGAATGTGCCTCCCCTGCCCCCACACATTAAGTTGGAGCAGGCCAAGAACTTCGCCAGCAGCCTGCTCAAGGGCGACCCTGACCAGGCCGGGGTCATCGTGCAGGCCGCCAAACAGGTGCTCAGCTCGGTGCTGCCGGGCAAGAAGTAACGCACCACGTGACTGCGCTACCGGAATGGGCCTCGGCTGTTCCGGTAGCCACCGAGGCAGAGCGCTTTGACCGTTGCCTCAATTGCGGCGGCGGCCGCCCAATTCGACCCACACAGGGGCGTGATCGCTGGCCTTGGCCTCATTGCGCACCCAGGCATCTACCCCCGCCCCTTTCAGGTAAGGGGCGAGCTCGCGGTTGAGCAGCAGGTGGTCGATGCGCAGCCCGGCGTTACGCGCCCAGTGGTTGCGGAAGTAATCCCAGAAGGTGTAAACGCGCTCGTCCGGGTACAGGTGGCGAACGGCATCCGTCCAACCTTGCGTCAGCAGACGCTCGAAACAGGCACGGGACTCTGGCTGCAACAAGGCATCCTTGAGCCAGGAACGTGTGTCGTAGATGTCCAGGTCCGTGGGCACCACGTTGAAATCACCCGCCAGGAGCGCTGGGTGCCCATTGGCATACAGCGTTTGCGCATGCTGGATCAGGCATTCGAACCAGCGCAACTTGTAATCGAATTTCGGCCCAGGCTGCGGATTACCGTTGGGCAGATACAAGCACCCGACCAGCACCCCATGAGCCGCTGCTTCCAGGTAACGGCTCTGTGTGTCGTCCTCCATGCCTGGCAGGCCACGTCGCACCTCCAGCGGCTCGCTGTCACGCGCCAGAATGGCCACGCCGTTCCAGGCGGGCTGGCCCTGATAAACACAGCCGTAACCTGCCGCTTCAATTTCCTGGCGCGGAAACTTGTGATCGGCGGCCTTCAACTCCTGCAGGCAGGCGATGTCGGGCCGTTCGCGCTTCAACCACTCCAGCAACGCAGGCAAGCGACTGCTGATGCCATTGATGTTGAACGTGGCGATGCGGAGGTTTTTCATGCGTCAGGGTCATTCACATGGGCCTGAACTGCGTCTTCCAGCGCTCGCACATGGGCTTCGTCGGCCAGTGCCTTGAGCGCCAGCCAGTCGTCCCAGTCGAGTGTGCCATCGTCGCGCAGTGCCTCGGCGGTGCGCAGCAGTTCATGGTGGTAGGCGTCTGGCGATTCGCTGCGGTAACTGACGTCGTCGTACTGCGCATACCACGCTGCCAGCTCGGGAATGCTACGTTCGATACTCATGGCGCTGCCCTCGCTCAATCATTATGGGTGAGAGCACCTCGAGCGCGCGATGTTCAGTCCGGGTGCATCGGCGGTCGAGCGCGGCCGGCCACTGCGCAACAGAACGGCGCAGGAACCGGCCCCAAAAAAAACCCGTGCGCCAGGCACGGGCCGCTCAGTGAGCAACACCCGCTCTGGATCAGTTATCCAGTTCGTCCTTGACGACCTTGCCGTCGCGCGGATCGACCTTGAACTCGTACTGCTTGCCATCGGCTTTGATGCCCTCACCTTCCCAATGGCCGTCATCGGCCTCGATCTTGGTGATTTGCGTGTAGCCAGCGCCCTTCAGCGTCGCTTCCGCCTGGTCTTTGCTCACCTTCCAGTCAGCACCAGGCTGGTCCGCCCACGCCGCCGTACTGCCCAGCGCGGTCGCCAGCGCCAGGCCAGTGAACAGTCGAGTCATCGTCTTCATCGCCAACATCCTTTTTCATGAAAGTTAGCGGTACGACTGGCGGCCGCACCTCAGCGTTCAGTTTTGTTTCGGGGACATGGATGCGATGTCATCAGCCAGCACCGCCGGTGAATCGCGTTGGAACTTCACGGCGGGAAGATGGCCTCCTTCTCAGGCCTATCGAAAACGGAGAATCACGATGTACGACAAACTGAATGGCAAACGCGTGGCATTCCTGGTGACTGACGGTTTTGAACAGGTGGAGTTGACCGGCCCACGTGAAGCCCTGGAACAAAAAGGCGCGGTGGTCGATATCCTGAGCGAAAAGGACGGCACGGTACGCGGCTGGAACCATGACAAACCGGCTGACGAGTTTACCGTGGATGCCACCTTCGACAGCGCGCAGGTGGACCTGTACGACGCCATTGTGTTGCCGGGCGGGGTGCAGAACTCCGATACCATCCGCCTGATCGAGGGCGCGCAAAAGCTGGTGAAAAGCCACGCTGCGGCAAACAAGCCCCTGGCAGTGATCTGCCACGGGGCCTGGCTGCTGATATCGGCGGGCCTGGTAAAGGGCAAGCGGATGACCAGCTACCAGACCTTGCAGGACGATATCCGCAACGCCGGGGGCGAGTGGGTGGATGAGAAGGTGGTGGTAGACGGCCACCTGATCAGCAGCCGCAAGCCGGACGATATCCCGGCCTTCAACGATCAGTTGATCAAAGCACTGAGCGAATGAACCGCGTCAGCCAAGGCAGGCTGAGGTAGCGTTGATGCTGTGAGTTTTGCGCACCCGGTCATGCAGCGGGTGCTCAAAGCTCCAACCGGCCTGCCAGCAAGGCACTCAGCACCCCGGCAAGGTCATCGCCCTGTTCATCCAGCAGCCGCAAGGGGATGCCTTGCAAGACCGATTGTGACCCGGCGAGGTCCGCACCGACCAACGCCAGCGGGCACGCGACATCCATCTGCAAGGCGCGCAGCTGGCGGGCCAGTATTGCGCTCACCGAGCCCTGTACGGCAATCACCAACGCTGCAGGCTGCACGGCGGCGCAGACCAGCGCCAGCTCTTCCAGTGGCTGATCACAGCCAAGCACATCAATGCGCTGTTGCTCACTGCTCAGCAACAGACCGGTGCACAGCAACTGCGCTTCAGCATGCCCTTCAGTGCCCACCATTATCACGCGCGGCGCATTGGCCTGGTTCATCTGCAGGCGCATCAGTAGGCGCGCACGCAAGAAATTATCGAAGAACACCCATTGGCTGCGTTGGCCGAAGGCTCGCCCGGCGGCCAGTTGCTGCCAGACCGGCATCAACACTTCGCGCAGCACCGTCGCCTTGGGCAACAACGTGAACAACTGGCCATGCAGCGCATCCAGCGCTTGTGCATCGAACGCCTGGGTAGCACGCAGCAGCGCTGCGCGCCATTCGGCAAAGGCCGAATCCGACTGCATGGCGGCTTTCGGCTGGGCGGCGAGGCGCTCACCGACCTTGCTTATCGGCAGCCCATGGTTGGTCCAGTGCAGAATGTCGCGGATACGCTGCACGTCCTCGGCCGTGTACAGCCGGTGACCACCGTCGGTGCGCTGCGGGCGGAGCAAGCCATGGCGCCGCTCCCAGGCGCGCAGGGTCACCGGGTTGATGCCCGTCAGGGTGACCACATCGCGCATGGGCAGCAGGTCGGCTTGAGTAGTATCAGTCATTGCACGGGTCGTCCGGGAAGTGCCCCATTCTAAACCGATACACACCTTCTGCGCAGTGCCGAACTGGGTCATCATGCAGCAAACTGCGCGCGAAGCCCTGCACAGAGGCTACGCTGCGCTTACTGAACATGACATTTGCGTAGGTAGCGCTACATGATCACTGCAAAACTCCTGCAACTGATGGTCGAGCAATCCAACGACGGCATCGTCGTAGCCGAGCAGGAAGGCGAAGACAGCATCCTCATCTATGCCAACACAGCTTTCGAACGGCTGACGGGCTACCAGGCCAGGGACATCCTGTACCAGGACTGCCGCTTCTTGCAGGGCGCCGACCATGACCAGGAAGCCGTACAGCGCATCCGCGAGGCGATTCGTGACGGCAAGCCGTGCCGGGAAGTCCTGCGCAACTACCGCAAGGATGGCAGCCCGTTCTGGAACGAATTGTCCATCAGCCCAGTGTTCAACCAGGCGGATCAACTGACCTACTACATCGGCATTCAGCACGATGTTTCCCGGCAGGTAGAGGCCGAGGCGCGGATCAAGGCGCTGGAAGCCGAGGTCGCTGAACTGCGGCAACAGTTGGCGCAACGCGAAAGCTGAAATAGCTATACAAAAACTTTGACTTGTACAATTTTTGTCGTAGGCTTCGAGTATACCTGTACAACAATCGGGTGTTGTACAGGATTGTCCGGAGCCGAGCATGTCCGCTTACCTGCAGCAGTTCGCCGAACGCTTTGCCCACCTTGACGTGGACAGCCTCGATTCACTGAACACCCTGTACAGCGAAGACGTTGTCTTCCGCGACCCCCTGCATCAAATTCACGGGCTCGATGCCCTGCAGGCCTATTTCGCCCAGTTGTACGCCAATGCCCGCGATATCCGCTATGCCTTCGCCGCGGCGGACGAGGTGCTACCTGGCCAGGGTTACCTGCGCTGGACCCTCGAGTTTCGTCACCCACGGCTGGCACGGGGGGCACCGATAACGGTGCAAGGCTGCAGTTTTCTGCAGTGGCGTGACCGCGTCCATTTTCACCAGGATTTCTTCGACGCAGGCGCGCTGTTGTATGAGCACGTTCCACTGATGGGCGGGGCCATTCGCTGGCTCAAAGGCAGGCTGGCATGAGCCGCTGCTGGTTGACAGGCGCTAGCAGCGGCCTTGGCGCAGCCCTTGCGCAAGCGCTGCTGGAACAAGGGCACCAGGTCGCGTTGGGTGGCCGTCGCAGCCAGGCACTGCTGCCGTTGGCCGAGCGGTATCCGGGGCAGGTGCTGTTGGCCGAGGGCGACATTGCCGACGCTGCACAAGTGGCACAGATCGCCGCCCGCATCGAGCAAGCCTGGGGTGGGCTGGACATGGCGGTCTTCAATGCAGGCACTTGTGAATACCTGGAGCCCGGCCACTTCGACCCGGCGCTTGTCGAACGCGTGGTACGCACCAACCTGCTGGGCGTGAGCAACTGCCTGGCCGCCGCCCTGCCCTTGTTGCGGGCAGGCGTGCGCCCGCACCTGGTGGTGGTCGGCAGTTCGGTAAC